>JBGPZN010000035.1:0-13696 GCA_041493815.1 Methylomirabilia bacterium | reverse complement strand
GCCTCGATCCACAGCTGCGTGGGATCGACGCCGAGCTTGAGCGCCGCCTCGCGCGCCAGCGCGGTCGCCTCCTGAGCGTCGCCGACCTTGGCCAGCATCAGCGCTACCCGCGCGAAGGCATTGACGCGACCACGCGCCCCGCCGGCGGCGCTCTCGCCGACCGCGCGATCGAGCGCGTAGGCGAGCAGGCTGCGGGCGGTGGCGATGCGCTCGGTGAACGCCGCCGCGCCCTCGGCCCGCAGGAACGTGTCGGGATCGTGGCCGGCCGGCAGCAGCGCGACCTTCACGCGCAGCGCCCCGGTGGCGTCGAAGGCGCCGGCCCGGTTCACGCCCCACGCCATGCCGCCGGCCGTCGGCTCCAGCAGCTCCTCGGCGCGCTCGGCGGCCTTCTGGCCGGCGGCGTCGGCGTCGAAGAACGTGATGACCTCGTCGCAGTAGCGGCGCAGCACGCCGAGCTGGGCGGCGGTGAAGGCGGTACCGAGCGCGGCCACCGTCTCGGTGAAGCCGTACTGGTGGGCCATCAGGCAGTCGATGTAGCCCTCGACGATGAGCGCGTGGTTCTTGTCGCGGATCGTCTCGCGGGCGAGGTCGGCGGCGTAGAGCACGTTGCCCTTGGTGTAGAGCGGCGTCTCCGGCGAGTTCAGATACTTCGGCTGCTCGTCGCCGAAGGCGCGGCCGCCGAGGGCCACGACGCGGCCCTGCAGATCGCGGATGGGGAACAGCAGCCGGCCGCGGAAGCGGTCGTAGGCGCCGGGCTTGTTCTCGCGGGCGACGCGCAGCCCCGCCGCCAGCATCGTTTCCTCGCCGACTCCGGAGGATTTCAGCGCATCGGGCAGCGTCTCCCAGCCCTCGGGCGCCCAGCCCAGGCCGAAGCGCCGCGCGACCTCGGTCGCGATGCCGCGCTCGTCGAGGTACTTGCGCGCGCGCTCGCCGCCGACCGTCCACAGCCGCTCGGTGTAGAACGACGCGGCCAGCTCCATCGCGCGGTACAGCTCCTCGCGCCCGGAGTCGCCGGGCCGGGGCCCGCGCTCGTCGGGCAGCGCGACGCTGGCCTGTCGGGCCAGCACCCGCACGGCCTCGGGGAAGGACAGCCGGTCCTGGCGCATGAGGAAGCCGAACACGTCACCGCCGACGCCGCAGCCGAAGCAGTGGAAGATGCCCTTGCGAGGGTTGACCGTGAACGAGGGCGTCTTCTCGCCGTGGAACGGGCACAGGCCCTTGTAGTTCTGGCCCGCCTTGCGGAGGTTCACGAAGCGGCCGACCAGCTCCACGACGTCCACGCCGGCCCGGATCTCGTCCAGCAGCGCCAGCGAGTAGGACGCCATCAGGATACCTTCAGGGCGGCGACGGTGGCGCCGCTGCCGCCCTCGGCGGGCTCGCCGTCGCGGTACGAGTCCACCAGCGGGTGGTCGGAGAGGACGACGCGCACCGCCTTGCGGAGCGCGCCGGTGCCCTTGCCGTGCACGAGTCGCACGTTGGCCATGCCGGCCATGAACGCGTCGTCCAGGTACTTCTCCACCAGGTCGCGGGCCTCGTCCGTCGTGCGCCCGATCAGCATCAGCTCGCCGGCGATCGCTCGGGCTCCGGGGGCGTCGAGGTCGGGAGGGGGTCCCGGGCTCCCCGAGGCAGAAGGTCGCGCGGGACCCCATCCCGACCTCGACACCCCCGGAGCCCGGCGGTCTCCGCCATCGGCATCGGTCGGGCGCAGGGCGGACATGGGGACGCGGACGGTGACGTTGCCGGCGCGGACGGTGGCGGTGTCGCCGTTGATGTCGATCAGCTGGCCGCGAAGGCCGAGGTGTTCGGCGGCGACGATCATGCCGGGGGCCAGCGGGGTGTCGTCGGTGCGCGGGGCGGCGGGGGCGGGGACCACGCGGGCGCTGACCTCGCGCAGGCGGCGGCGGCTCTCGTCGAGCGCCGGGCGCGAGCGCTCGGCGCGCTTGAGCCGGTCCCACTCGGCGCTGACGGCCCGGCGGACGTCGGTCAGGAGCTTGGCGGCCTCCGCCTTGGCCCGCTCGACGATCTCGCGCGCGCGGGTGGCGGCGCCGGTCTCGGCCTCGCGGGCGGCGGCCAGCCGCGCGGCGGTCTCGCTCTCGCGCTGCTGCATCGCCAGCGCGCGCTCCGCTTCCGTGCGCGTCGCCTCGTCGAGCTGATCGAGGAGCTGGCTCATTCGCGCGGCATCGGTCGAGCGATGGGCCTGGGCGCGTGCGATCAGCTCCGGCGACAGCCCCAGCCGGCCGGCGATCGCGAGCGCGTAGCTCTGGCCCGGCACGTCGTAACGCAGCCGGAAGGTCGGCGCCAGCGTCCGGGTGTCGAACTCCACGGAGGCGTTGCGGGCGCGCGGCTCGGTGGAGGCAAACACGCGCAGCGGCTCGAGGTGCGTGGTGGCCACGACCAGGGTCCCCCGATCGGCCAGCGCCTCGAGGATCGCGCGGGCCAGGGCGGCGCCCTCGTCGGGATCGGTGCCGGCGCCCAGCTCGTCGACCAGCACCAGCGAGCGGTCGTCGGTCTCGGCCAGCACCTCGCGGATCTGCTTCACGAACGCCGAGAAGGTCGAGAGGTTCTCGGCCACCGACTGCTCGTCACCGATGATGGCGTACAGGCGCTCGAAGACCGGCAGCCGCGAGCCCTCGGCGGCCGGCACGTGACAGCCGACCTGGGCCAGCATCGCGCAGAGCGCCAGCGTCTTCAGCGCGATCGTCTTGCCGCCGGCGTTGGGCCCCGTGATGAGCAGCAGCGGGCGGTCGGGCGACAGCTCGATGTCGACCGGCACCACCGTCCGCGCCGGATCGCGCCAGGCCTGGGCCAGGAGCAGCGGATGGCGGGCGGCCCTGAGCGCCACGCGTCCCTGCCGGTCGATCGCGGGCGCGCTCGCATCCATCCGCACGGCGGCGTGGGCGCGCGCGAACAGCCAATCGAGCTCGCCGATCGCGTGCACGAACCGCTCGAGCTCGTCCAGGCGTGCCCGCACGGCCGCGGTCAGCTCGGCCAGGATCCGGGCCGCCTCCTGCTCCTCCTCGCGTAGCGCCTGCACGAGGTCGTTGTTGGCCTCCACCATGGCTTCCGGCTCGACGAAGATCGTCTGACCGCTCTGCGAGCGGTCGTGCACGATGCCGCGCACGCGCTGGCGCGCCTCGGCGCGGACCGGCAGCACGTAGCGGCCGTGGCGCACGGTCACGAAGCGGTCGGCGAACAGGCGGTCGCCCTCGGCCGCGAGCATGCGCTCCAGGTCGGCGACGATACGGCGGCGGCGGTCGCGGATCTGCTGGCGGAGCTGGCGGAGTCGGGGGCTGGCGCGGTCGGTGAGGCTGCCGTCGTCCTCGAGCGCGTGTCGCAGGGTGTCGCGGAGATCGACCAGCCGCGGCAACCCGTCGGTGAGCCCGGCCACCGCGGCGGCGACCGGCCGGACGGCGCGTCCCCAGGCGTGCACGCGCGGTCCGGCGTCGAGGGCCGGGATCAGCAACGCCAGCTCGGCGCCGTCCAGTGCGCTGCCCTCGGCGGCGCCGCGGGCGAGGACCGGTCGGATATCGGGGATCCCGTCGAGCGGCGGCGCGCCCTCGGCGTTGAGCGCCAGGCGGGCCTCGCCCGTCAGCGCGATCGCGGATTGCACGGCGGTGACGTCGACGAGGGGGGTGGCGTTCAGCGCCTGCTCCCGTCCCATGGCGGTCCGGGCGTCTGTCGCGAGAAGGGACCGAACGGATTCCCACTCCGTTCCTCGGTCCCAGATGCGGCCTGCCTCCACACGTGGCCTCGTTCGCTCCCGCTCCGGGAGATCGCGAGTGCCGGAGTCAGGAGTGCTGCCCGGATTAATCGGCGACCCGCTCCCGGCGCTGGCGCTTCAGCGCGCTCTCGAAGGATTCGTCGGTCTCGACGACAACCTTGGTCACGCGGCTCCCCCTCCAACGTCCGGCCGGACCGGTGGATAAACGTAAACTATATACCATGGGGGTCACCCCCCGGCAATGCGAGCAGGCTGGCATGAGCGAGGTCACGACGCGCGCTGCACGAGCTCGAGCACGCGCTGCGCGGCCTCGGCGACCGCGGCGTCGATGACCGGCAACTCGTCGGGCTCGAAGACGGTCAGGACGTGGTCGGGCACGTGGGCCTTGTGCTCGGGCCGGCCGATCCCGAGCTTGACGCGACGGATCTGGGGCGTGCCGAGCGCGGCGATGACCGAGCGCACGCCGTTGTGGCCGCCGGCGCTGCCCTTCATGCGCACGCGGACGGCGCCGAGCGGCAGGTCGATGTCGTCGTAGACGAGGATCAGGTCGTGGTGGTCGGCGTGGTGCTCACGTAGCGCCCGGGCGACGACGGGGCCCGACTCGTTCATGAACGCGCGCGGCTTCACCAGGGTGACGGTGTCGCCGCGCCAGCGCCCGGTGGTGACCGACCAGGGGCCGTGGCGCTGCCACGGCGCGTCGCGGAAGGTCTCGCGGGCCAGGTGGTCCAGCACGCGCTGGCCCACGTTGTGGCGGGTGTCCCGGTACTCCGAGCCCGGGTTGCCGAGCCCCACCACGACGTGGGCCATGCGAGCCCTTGCGCTACTTGTCCTTCTCCGCCTTCTCGGGGCGCTTGCCCTTCTTGGCATCGTCGGCCGGCGCCTCTTCGCCTTCCTTGGGCTTGCGCTCGGTGAGAACCTCCGGCTCGGCGGTGACCGCCGCCGCCACGACCGGCGCCACTTCTTCCTCGGCCATCGGCGGCGACACGGTGGCCACCGCCTGCCCGGGGTCGTTCAGGACGCGCACGCCCTCCGGCACCGACAGGTCGGCGATCGTGAGCACGTCGCCGATGGCCAGCTCGGACACGTCGGCGTCGATCCGCTCGGGGATGACGGTCGGCAAGCAGGACACGCTCACCTCGTGGAGGACGAGGTTCAGGATGCCCTTCGTATCGCGCACGCCGACGGCCTCGCCGACGGGATGCACGGCCACCCGGACGGTGATCGGCTTGTCCGCGGAGACCTCCTGCAGGTCGACGTGGATGAGGTTCTCGCTGACCGGATCGAACTGCATCGCGCGGATGATGGCCAGCCGGCTGCCGGCCTCGCCGTCCATCTTGACGGTGAGGAGCTGGGTGGTGCCGGCGTGACCGGCGATCATCCGGAGCACCGACTTGGGATCGACGGTGACCGGCTCGTTCTTGGCGCCGCCGTAGAGGATCGCGGGGACGACGCCCTGGCGCCGCAGCCGCTTGGCGAGCTGCTTGCCCGTGCCCTCGCGGCGCTTGATCGTGAGCTCTTGCATCGGCATGTCGGGACTCCTCGTCTAGACGAACAGGGTCGAGACCGATTCCTCGTCGTGGATGCGGCGGATCGCCTCCCCGAGCAGCGGGGCGACCGTGAGCACCGTGATGCGGGCGGCCGTGCGCTTGTCCGCGCTGAGCGGGATCGAGTTCGTGACGACGACCTCCTCGATCGGCGAGGCCTTGATGCGCTCGATGGCCGGCCCCGACAGCACGGGGTGGACGCCGCAGGCCAGGATGCGCCGGGCCCCCTCGCGCTGCACGGCGCCGACGGCCTGGGCCAGGGTGCCGGCGGTGTCGATCATGTCGTCGATCACGACGGCGTCGCGGCCGTCGACGTCGCCGATGAGGTGCATGGCGACCGCCGAGTTGGGGCCCTCGCGGCGCTTGTCGATGATGGCCAGGCCCGCGCTGAGCCGCTTGGCGATCGCGCGGGCGCGCTCCACGCCGCCGGCGTCGGGCGCCACGATCACTGCGTCCTTGAGATCTTTCTTGCGCAGGTAGTCGATCATGACCACCGGCCCGGCGAAGAGGTGATCCACCGGGACGCTGAAGAACCCCTGGATCTGCCCGGCGTGCAGGTCGAGGGCGAGTACCCGGTCGACCCCGGCCGCCTCCAGGAGGTCGGCGACGAGCTTGGCCGAGATCGGCATCCGACCCTGCACCTTGCGATCCTGGCGCGCGTACCCGTAGTACGGCAGCACCGCCGTGATCCGGTGCGCGGAGGAGCGCTTGAACGCGTCGATCATGATCAGCAGCTCCATGAGCGAGTCGTTCACGGGCGGGCAGGTGGGCTGGACGATGAACACGTCCGTGCCGCGGACGTTCTCGTTGATCTGCACAAACACCTCGCCGTCCGAGAAGCGCGACACCTCGGCGTCGCCCAGCGGGATGTGCAGGTACTGGGCGATCTCTTCCGCCAGGGCTCGGTTCGCGTTGCCGGTGAAGAGCTTCAGCTCATAGCTCATCGGGCACCTCGCTCACGGGCTGGTTGGGGCGGGAGGATTCGAACCTCCGAATACGGGAGCCAAAGTCCCGCGCCTTGCCGCTTGGCCACGCCCCATCGACCCAGCCCCATGTATTATCGCGCCCCGTTGCCCCGGATCCGAATGGCCGGTCCGCGCAGCGTCCGGACCGCCCAGCATTCCCACGAGCCCCTCGCCACCCGTCCTCGGATCTGTCGCGCCTGCTCCCACGAGCGGGCCACGCCGAACACGGTGGGCCCGCTGCCCGACATCGCCGCGCCCAGCGCGCCGGCCGCCACCAGCGCCGCCTGCATCTGGCCGATCTGCGGATACGCCGCCCGCGCGGCGACCTCGAGCCCATTGTAGAGGCTCACCGCCACCCGGGCCGCGCGGCGCGTCTCCAGCGCGGCGGCCGCCTCCCGCGCCCGGGCGCCGTCCGAGTACATCGCCGGCGTGACCCGCCCGTACATGTCCGCCGTGCTCACCGCGAACCGCGGATTCACCAGCACCAGCCCGAGTGCCGCGCCGCCGAGCGGGGCCAGCCGCTCGCCGCGCCCGGTTGCGAGTGCGGCGCCGCCACGCAGGAAGAACGGTACGTCCATGCCGAGCCCGACCGCCAGCTCCTCCAGGCCCGCCGCCGGCCAGCGCAGCCCCCACAGACGGTTGAGTCCCACCAGGACCGCCGCGGCGTCCGTCGAGCCGCCCCCCAGCCCGGCCGCGACCGGGATCCGCTTGTCGAGCGTGATCCGCGCGCCGCGCTCCACCCCGGCCGCCTCCCGCAGCGCCGCGGCCGCGCGATACGCTAGATTCCGCTCGTCGGTGGGGACGCCGGGAGCGCTGGTACGAACCTCGAGCCCGTCCGCGTCCTCGAGAATCAGCCGGTCGGAAAGATCCACGGTCTGCATGACCGTAGCGATCTCGTGATAACCGTCAGACCGCCGCCTCAGGACCTCCAGAGCCAGGTTGACCTTGGCTGCAGCGCTGAGCTCGAGCCGCCGAGCGTTCCCCGACCCCAAGGCATCGCAGGCTATCACGCACCCCCGGGAGCGTCAACGGATCGGTTGTGTTTTCGCGTCTTTGGGCAGCGCCAAGGCGAAGTGATTCGCGCCGAGTCCGACCCCGGTGGTGAGGTTGCGATAGCGCACCGTGCCGGTGACGTAGCGCTCGGCGGCGCTCACGTCGAAGCCGGTCAAGCGGCCCTCGTCATCACGCAGATAGGTCACCGTCGCCGCCGCCCGGCCGCCGATGATCTGCAGCTGGCGGACGACGCCGGACTGAAAGTCCATCCAGATGCGCTGCTCGTGGACGGTACCGACCAGCGAGAGCGATGGTCCCAGCGCGTCGGCCGGCATGACCTCGCCCATGCGCAGGTCGTCGGGCGGCACCGCGTATCCGGACACCACCGCGACGAGATCGCGAGGCTCGAGCGGCAGGCTGAGCAGGCGTGCCGTTGTCTCCGCGGTGGCGTCGCCGACCATCGCCTCGTTGGTCGCCGCGCTGAAGGCGGTGAGACGGCCCTCGTGTACCACCGCGATGAGGAACGGCTGGCCGAAGGGGGAGAGCGCCTCGAAGCGGACGCTGCCCGGCGCCTTGGCCAGCAGCACGCCGGTCAGCCGCTGGCGCTGCCCGCCCCGCTCGACGTTGATGTCGGCGAGCGTGCGCAGGTCGGTCACCGACTGCCAGCGGGTCGTCAGCAGGTCGATCGCGCGACGCGCCTCCGCCGAGATGGGCTGGCGCGGCGGGGGCAGCGCGATGCTGCAACCCGCCGCCAGCCCGACCGCGAGCAGGACGAGGGGGCTACTGCGAAGCCTTCGAGCGGTCACTCTGGGCCCGCCGTAGCCGCGCCCGAAGGTCATCGAGCTTCTTCTTGATGCCGTCGGCGGCGGGATCGAGCTGCAGCGCCTTCTCCCAGGCCGCGGCCGCGTCCTCGTCGAAGCCGCCCTTGATGAGCGCGTCGCCGAGGTGCTCGAAGATCACGGGATCTTCCTTGGCGCGGTCGACCGCGCGCTTGAGCTCGCGCACCGCCTCCGCGTACCGGCCCTGCTGGTAGTAGGCCCAGCCGAGGCTGTCGATGAAGTAGCCGTTCTCGGGCTCGATGGCCAGCGCCTTGTTGATGAGCGTCACGGCCTCGTCGAGGTTCTGACCGCGCTCGGCGTACATGTAGCCGACGTAGTTGTAGGCCTCGGCGTGCTTGGGATCGAGCGTGATGACGTGGCGGAACTGGCCCACCGCCTCCTCGAACTTCTGCTGCTTCTCGAGGACGACGCCGAGCTGGAAGTGGAGTTCCTTCTGCTTGTCGTCGAGCGTCAGGCCTTCCTGCAGCGTCTGGGCCGCACGGTCGTACTCCTTGGCCCGGAAGTACGCGGTGCCGAGGTAGAGGAACAGCTCGGGCCGCTTGGGATCGATGTTGACGGCCTCGCGCAGGAGCGTGACGGCTTCGTCGTACCGCTTGGCCTTGCCCGAGAGGAACCCGAGCTGCACGCGGGCGTCGATCGAGCGCGGATCGGCGCGCAGGATCTTTTCCAGTTCGCCCTTGGCCTCGGCGTCCTTGCCGGCGTCCATGTAGGTGGTGGCCAGGAAGTAGCGGGCTCTCAGGTTGGAGGGCTCGAGCAGGACGACCCGGCGGAACGCGTCGCCGGCCTTGTCCCACATCTTCTGCTCGTAGAACACCGCGCCCAACTTCATCCACACGCGGGGATCGCGCGAGGAGAGCTCGGCCAGGGCCTCGAGCTCGGCCTGGGCCTCGTTGAAGCGGCCGAGCCGGATGAGGAGATCGCCCAGCCGCTCCACGAACGCGGGGTTGTCGGGATTCGACTTGACGGCCCGGCGATAGACCTCGATCGCCTCGTCGGTGCGCCGCTGCGACTCGTAGACGTAGCCGAGCGCCGTCCAGGCGCCGTCGTGGTCGGGGTCGAGGTCGACGGCGCGGGTGAGCCGCGTGATGGCCTCGTCCCACGACTCGGTCTCGATCGCCAGGCGCCCGAGCAGGAACTGGGCCTGGGCGTTGCGGGGCTGGCGCTCGGCCAGCCGCACCAGCACCGCGCGGGCGCGGTCGAACGCCTTCTGCTCGACCTGGTAGCGGGCCAGCGTGAGGTACGCCTCCTCCGCGTTGGGGTTCAGCGCAATGACGCGCTCCAACTCGGCCTCCGCCTCGGCGTACTTCTTCTGAGTGCGGAGCAGGTCGGCCAGCGTGAGGTGGGGCTGGACGTCGTCCGGTGCCAGCTGCACCGCGCGCCGGGCGGCCGCCAACGCCTCGACGGGCTGCTCGGCGCGCACGAGCCACTGGGCAAGGGATACCCAGAGGAAGGCCGAGTTCGGATCGCGCCGGATCGCTTCTTCCATCGGCGCGACGGCTTCCTTGAAGCGTCCGCCCTGCACCAGCATCTGCGCGACCGAGTAGTGGTAGTACGCCTCGGCCGCCACGTCGCGCTCGCGCGTGGCGAACATGCGGCGGGGCGTCTCGGCACTCTCCGGCCCCGACGCTGGCGCGGTGGTCGCGCACCCGGCCCAGCCGCCGGCAGCGAGCAGGAGAAGACCCACGGTGGCGAAGCGGGACCTCATCGTTCGTTCCCTCGTGCCGGCAGTGGCGGCCAAGCCCGCGCCAGAAGCCGGCGGGCGCCGTCGGCCACGTCCGGATCGGAAATCGCAGCGGCGGCCGCGTCGATCGCACGCCGGTCGTCGTCGCTGAGTCGCGACGGCCGCGGCGCCGGGCGCGCGGCCGGCGGCGGCTCCTCGGCGAGCGGCGCGCCGAGAGCGAAGCGCACGGAGCGGACGGCCGGGAACTCGGTCCCGAGGCGCGCGCCGAGATCGGGCGCGCGCAACGTCAGCTCGTGCAGCCAGGGAGAGTTGTCGACCACGACATGCAGGCAGCCGTTCACGAGTGCCTCGGGCCGAGACCGCCGCGCCACGTCGACGCCGACGAGCGTGCTCCACGCCCGGCGCAGCCGCTGGACGAGCAGCCGATCCTGCAGCTGGGGCACCGCGCTCACCAGCAGCTCTCCGACGATGCGCGGAGTCCCACTCTTCATGCCTCGCTATGATACTCCCCCGGCCCCGCGGCTGGCCAGCCTCGGACTCCTCGTTTATAGTGGCGTGACACCATGGCGAAGCCGAGACGCGGCGATACGTTGGAGCTCGTCGTCGACGACCTCGCCTTCGGCGGCGACGGCGTCGGCCGCGTCAATGGTTACGTGATCTTCGTGCGCGGCGGGCTGCCCGGCGATCGGCTGCAGGTGACGGTCATCGAGGCGCGCGGGCGCTACGGACGGGGCACGATCTCGGCCGTCCTGACGCCCTCGCCCGACCGGGTGGAGGCGCCCTGCCCCTATTTCGGGCAGTGCGGCGGGTGCCGGCTGCAGCACTTCGCCTACGCCGCCCAGCTCGCGTTCAAAGAGAAGCAGGTCCGCGACTGTCTCACCCGGCTGGGAGGGCTGCCGCCGTTCGAGCTGCGCCCGATCGTGCCGGCGCCGGACCCCTACGGCTACCGCAACAAGATGGAGTTCACCGTGGCCGGGCCGGGCCCCGCGGTCGGACTGCACGCCGCCGAGCGCTACGACGTCGTGCTCGACATCGAGCGCTGCCTGCTGCAATCGGAGACGATGAACGCGCTGCTCGACGAGTTCCGTCGCCAGGCCCGCACGCGCGGGCTGTCGGTGTGGGATCCGCAGTCTGAGCGTGGGCTGCTGCGCTTCCTCACGCTGCGGGAGGGCCGGCGCACCGGCGAGGCCATGGTCAACGTCGTCGCCTCCGCCCCCGACGTGGCGGCGCTGGTGCCGGTGGCCGAGGCGCTGAAGCTGCGGGTGCCGGCCACCGCCAGTGTGCTGCTCAACGTGAACGACAAGAAGGCCAGCGTGGCGATCGGCAGCGAGGAGCACCTGCTGCTCGGGCGCGATCAGATCACGGAGTCGCTGGACGGCGTGTCCTTCCAGATCTCGGCCAACTCGTTCTTCCAGACCAACACCGTGCAGGCCGAACGGTTGTTCGCGATCGTGGCCGAGGCGTGCGCGCTCGAGGGCCGCGAGACCGTGCTGGACCTCTATTCGGGCACCGGCGCCATCAGCCTGCTGCTGGCGCGCCGGGCCGCGCGCGTGTACGGCGTCGAGCTGTCGGCGGCCGCGGTGGCCGACGCCGTGCGTAACGCGCGGGCCAACGGCATCGACAACTGCACGTTCCTCACCGGCGAGGTGCGTCACGTGTTGCCCGCCCTCATGAACGACGGCGTGCGGGCCGAGGTGGTGGTGGCCGATCCGCCGCGGGCGGGCTTCCATCCCAAGGCGCTCAGCGCGCTGGCCGCGCTGGGGCCGGAGCGTCTGGTCTACGTCTCTTGCAACCCGGCCACGCTGGCCCGCGACGTCGGCGACCTCGCCCGCCAGGGGTATCGGCTGCAGTGGGTGCAGCCGGTCGACATGTTCCCCCAGACCCCGCACATCGAGGCCGTGGCGCGCCTGTCGCGGGCATGAGGACGTTCCTCTTCCGGCGACTGTTGCAGTCGCTGGTCGTTCTCTTCGGCGTGTCGTTCGTCGTCTTCGCCATCCTGCACCTGACCGGCGATCCCGCGCTCGTGCTGCTGCCGCCCGACGCCTCGCCGGAGGACGTCAGGCGCTTCCGCGAGGTGATGGGCTTCAACGATCCGTTCTTCGTGCAGTACGGACGGTTCCTCAAGGGCGCCCTGCAGGGCGACTTCGGACAGTCGGTGCGGCACGGCGAACCCGCCTTCGGCCTCGTCGTCGAGCGCATGCCGGCGACGTTCGAGCTGGCAGGCGCCGCCCTGGCCCTCGCGTTGTGCCTGGCGATTCCGGCCGGCATCGTCTCGGCGGTGCGGCGCAACACGGCACTCGACTACCTGGCCACGGTGGTGGCGCTGTTCGGGCAGTCGCTGCCGACCTTCTGGCTCGGCATCATGCTGATCCTGCTCTTCTCGGTGCAGTTCCACCTGTTGCCCTCCTCGGGCCGCGGCACGCTCGAGCACCTGATCCTGCCGGCGGTGACGCTGGGCCTGTTCACGACCGCCCGCATCACGCGTCTCACGCGCTCCGGCATGCTGGAGGTCCTCAACCAGGACTACATCCGCACCGCCCGCGCCAAGGGCATGAGCGATCCGCCGGTGCTGTGGAAGCACGCCCTCAAGAACGCGGCGATCCCCATCGTGACGATCGTCGGCATCGAGCTCGGCACGCTGCTGGGCGGCTCCGTCATCACGGAGACGATCTTCGCCTGGCCCGGCGTGGGGCGCCTGAGCGTGCAGGCGATCGCCAACCGCGACTACCCGGTCGTGCAAGCCGCGGTGTTCCTGCTCGCCTCGACCTTCGTCCTCGTCAACCTCCTGGTCGACGTCGTCTACACCTACCTCGACCCGAGAATCCGGCTGCGATGAGGCGGAGCCGGCACGCTCCTAGATCAGGCCACCCACGGCCGGAGCCGGCCTCACGCCACCCGCTCCGACAGCACCGGCTCGCGCCGATAGCCGGTGAGCGGAGCCGGAAACGTCCTAAGTCAGGCCACCCACGTCCCGAGCCGGTCTGGCGGCCCTCGCTACAATAATGGCGGTGGTCGCGCTCCCCGACGCGGCGCCCATCGAGCGGCGCGAATGGCTCGTGTTCCTGCGTCGCCTGGCCGCACGGCGCACCGCGCTGTTCGGCCTCGTCGTCGTGGTGGTCGTCGTGCTGACCGCGGTGGGGGCGCCGCTGATCTCCCCGTTCGATCCGATCGAGCAGGACCTCGGTGACCTGCGCCTGAAGGCGCCGGGGTTCCGCGACGCCGGCGGGCGCGTGCACCCGCTCGGCACCGACCACCTCGGGCGCGACCTGCTGGCGCGCGTGATCCACGGCGCCCGCCCGGCCCTGCTGGTCGGCTTCGCGGCGGTGGCGATCTCCGGGTTGATCGGGATGGCCGCGGGGCTGATCTCCGGCTACTTCGGCGGGCGCACGGACGACGTGCTGATGCGCCTGGCCGACATCCAGCTGGCGTTTCCGTTCATCCTGCTCGCCATCGCCGTGATCGGCGTGCTGGGGCCGAGTCTCAAGACGATCATCATCGTGATCGGCGTGTCGTCGTGGGTGGTCTACGCGCGTATCGTGCGGGGCGCCGTGCTGACGCTGCGCGAGCGCGAGTTCGTCCAGGCGGCGCGGGCGCTCGGCGGCGGCGACGGCCGCATCCTGCTGCGCCACATCCTGCCCAACGCGTTCACGCCGTGGCTGGTGGTGGCGACGCTGGACATGGCCCGCGTGATCGTGATCGAGTCTGCGCTGTCGTTCCTCGGACTCGGCGTACAGCCGCCGACGCCGACCTGGGGCGGGATGCTGGCGGACGGCCGGGTCTACATCTCGACGGCGTGGTGGCTCGCGACGTTTCCGGGGCTGGCGATTCTCGTCACGGTGCTCGGAATCAACCTGTTTGGCGACGGGCTTCGCGACACGCTGGATCCACGTCTGAAGGTGTAGCCCCGGGGGGGTGACGTCCCCCCACATGAATCCCTCCTGAATCAAGCATTT
>JBGPZN010000178.1:0-6968 GCA_041493815.1 Methylomirabilia bacterium | reverse complement strand
GGTCGGCCTGCAGGAATTTCTCGCGCAGCTCCTCCCGGGCGATCCGCGTCAGCACCTCGGGGTCGGCCACGGTCTCGCGCTTGAGCTCGCGGGCGAACAGCTCGGCCACCTGCCCCTTCGTCTTGTGGATGGCCGGCGCGATGATGTGCGAGGGACGCTCGTGGGCGAGCTGGATGATGTACTCACCGAGGTCGGTCTCGATCGGTGTCACCCCGGCCGCCTGCAGCGCGTCGTTGAGGTGAATCTCCTCGGTGGCCATGGATTTGGATTTCACCGCCGTGCGGGCCCCGGTCCGCCGGGCGATGTCCAGCACGATCCCGCGGGCCTCCTCGGAGGTCGTCGCGTAGTGCACGTGACCGCCGCGCCGCTCGACGTTGTCGATCAAGCGATCCAGATAGTGATCGAGGCGCTGCAGCGTCGCCTCCTTGATCTCCCGGGCGCGATCGCGCAGCGCCTCGCCCTCGGGGAACTCGTCGAACGCCTCGCGCCGCAGGCCGATGAACTTCGTGGTGGCGATCGTCAGCGCTTCCTGCAGGAACGAGTCGCGGAGCGCCTGCCCCGCCCGCTCGCGGAAGGGTGTGGCCGGCTCGGACTCGCTCACCGCGGCGTCTCCTCGGGTGCGAGGACCTCGGCCAGGTGCAGGGCCCGCACGCGGGAGCCGCGGCGCGACAGGCCGCCGCGCATCTGCATGAGACACCCCGCGTCGCAGGCGACCACGGCGTCGGCGCCGGTCGCCTCGACGCTGGCGAGCTTCTTGTCGAGGATCGCCGTCGAGACCTCGGGCAGGCGGACCGCGAACGAGCCGCCGAAGCCGCAGCACTCGTCGCTTCCCGGCAGCTCGACGAACTGGGAGCCGGCCAGGTCGCGGAGCAGGGCGCGCGGGCTCTCCGACTCGTGCAGGCCGCGCAGGAGATGACAGGAGTCGTGGTACGTGAGCCGGCCCCCGACGGCGCTGCGAAACCGCCGCCGTGCCAAACGCCTCACGAGGAACTGCGACAGCTCGTGCGTGCGTCCGGCCAGCCGCTCGGCGCCCGTGCGATCGGCGGGGTCGGTCATGAGCCCCGGGTACTCGTGCTTGACCATCCACGCGCACGATCCCGACGGCACCACGACCTGCTCGGCGTCGCGGAACAGCGCGATCGTGCGCCGGGCGACGGCGGCGGCCGCCGCGTGATATCCGGAGTTGAACAGCGGCAAGCCGCAGCACGTCTGCCCGGCCGGGAACTCCACGGTCACGCCGAGACCCCGGAGCAGGCGCACGATCTTCTCGCCGACCTCGGGGTAGAACACGTCGCCCAGGCAGGTGACCATGAACGCTGTTGTAGCGGGTGCTGTTGTCGCGGGTGCCGCCAGCCCGGGTCGGTTCGTGGGTGGCCTGTTCAAGACGCGGCCTGGCTCTGCCTACGCGTGCGGAGGGGGCGGCGAGACGAGCACGAGGAGCAGCAGCCGTGCGCCCGAGTCGTTCGCCACGCCGTGGGCGGCGCCGGCCGCGGCGACGATCGCCTCGCCCGGCTCCAGCGTCTCCTCGACGACGCCGACCGTGAAGCGGCCCCGGCCCTCGAGGACGACGTAGACCTTGTCCTGATCGTCGTGCGTGTGGACCTTCTGCGCCTGGCCTGGCTCCAGCGCATAAATGTCCAGCTGGACCCGCGGCGTGGCCGCCAGCGTGATCTTCGCCATCCGGTCGGCCGCGAAGCGCGCGTGGTCACGGAAGCGGATCTTCATGGCTCGCTCACCCCCGCCGCCCGGGCCAGCAGCGTCACCGGGTGGACGATCTCGAGATCCAGGCCGGCCGCGCGGGCGCCCTTGGCGATCTGCATCAGGCAGCCGGGGTTGCCGGCGGCGACGACGCGGGCGCCGGTCTCGGCGATACGCGCGAGCTTCAGGTCGAGGAGGCGATCGGCCATGTCCGGCTCGAGGATATTGTAGACGCCGGCGCTGCCGCAGCAGAGCTCGCTGTCGCCCAGCTCGACCAGCGTGAGACCCGGAATGCGCCGCAGCAGCTCGCGCGGGGCGCGGCGTACCTGCTGGCCGTGCGCCAGATGACAGGCGTCGTGATACGTCACCGTGAGCGGCAGCCGCCCCAGCGGCAGCGGGGCGTCGACGAGCAGCTCGGTGACGTCACGGACCCGCGCGCCGAGCCGCGCCGCCGGGGAGTCGGGCAGCCAGTGCTCGTACTCGCGCATCGCCGAGCCGCAACCCGCCGCGTTCGTCACGAGGTAGTCCACGTCATCCGGAAACGCCACGGCGAGCGCCTGCGCCCGCTCGCGGAAGGTCCCGACGCGGCCGGCGTGCAGCTCGAGGGCGCCACAGCAGGCCTGCGTGCGCGGGATCACGACGTCCCAGCCCGCCAGCGACAGCAGCCGCAGCGTGTCGCGGTTGACCTCGTGGAAGAGGTAGCGCTGCACGCAGCCGGTGAGCAGGGCGACACGCCCGCGCGCCTTGCCGCAGGCCGGCACGTACTCCGGCAGCGTCTGCTCGTTCGGTACGCGCTCGAGCAGCGCGTCCAGCGCCGCCAGCCGCGGAAACCGCGCGAGCGTGCCGCTGGCCCGCACCAGTCGCTGCAGGCCCCAGCGCCGGTACCGCCGCGCCAGGCCGAGCGCGGCACCGAGCCGGCCAGGGTGCGGGAAGACGGCGAAGAGCAGCTCCATGAGCCATCGCTGGCGCGCCGGCCGGCCTCGCCGCTCGGCGTCGCCGCGGGCGATCTCGAGCAGCGTGCCGAACTTGACGCCGGCCGGGCAGGCCGTCTCGCAGGCTCGGCAGCCCAGGCAGAGGTCGAGATGGCGCGTGTACGTCTCGCTCGGCTCCAACCGCCCCTCGGCGACCGCCCGCATCAGGTACAGGCGTCCGCGGGGCGAGTCCATCTCTTCGCCGAGCACGCGGTAGGTCGGGCATTGGGGGAGACAAATCCCGCAGTGCACGCACGTACGCAGCATGGTTATTGTAGCGGGGTCCGCGAGCCCGGGTAAGGTCGTGGGTGGCCTGTTCGAGATGGTGGCTGGCTCCGTCATGTGCGGTCGACCCGCTTCGCCCTGCCGTCGATCCGCTCCGTCATGTGCGTCGATCCGTCAGATGCGGCCGACGAAGCGGCCGGGGTTGAGGGTGCGCTCGGGGTCGAACTGCTGCTTGAGCGCGCGCATGAGCGCGAGCGACGGCGCGGGCACCGCCCCCCACGGATCGACGCGCGTCCGGAGCGCCGGGGCGCCGCGCTCGATGACGACGCTGCCTTCGTCGGCGGCGACGAACGCGCGCAGCCGCTCGATGGCCGTGGCGAGGAGCCCGGGCTCCCCCTGCCCGACTGCGACGCGAAGCAGGCCGAGCGAGGCGCAGCCCGTCATCACCACCCCGCCGGCGCCGCTCAGCGCGGCTCGCGCCTCGTCGAGCGTGGCGGCCACCCGGGCGGCGAGCGTGCTCACGGCGAGCCGCGTCGTCCCCGTTCCCGCCAACATGCGGTCGTACGTCCGCCAGAACCCGGGACCCATCGTCTCCGCCCGCGCATGCATCCGGTCGGCCGCGGCGGCGATCGCGGCCTGCTGGGCGCGCACCGCGGGCGCGACGCTGCCGAACGAGACGACGACGGCGGCGGCGGCCGGGGGGAGCCCGCTCGCCGCCAGCGCCGCGCCGTCCAGCAGCTCCACGCGGTTGGGCTGGAGCGTCGAGTCGACGATGAGGGCCGCGAGCTCCTGGGCGGCGTCGACGCTGCGGACGGCCACCAGGCACGTCGCCTCGGACTCCGGCAGCGGGTGCAGCCGCAGCGTCAGCTCGCCGAGGACCGCCAGCGTGCCGAGCGAGCCGACGAGCAGCTTGGGCACGTCGTAGCCGGTCACCGACTTCACCACCCGCGCGCCGCCCCACGTCAGGACGCCGTCGGCCTGCACGAACCGCACGCCGAGCAGCAGATCGCGCATCGTGCCGTACCGGGCCCGCAGCGGACCACTGGCCGCGGTGGCGGCGATTCCCCCCAGCGTACGCCCGCTCCAGCCCGGCGGATCCAGCGGCAGCGTCTGACGATGCGCGGCCAGCCGCGCGGCGAGCGCCCCCGCGGTGACGCCGGCTTGCACGGTCGCCGTCATGTCCTCCGGATTGTGCTCGACGATCGCGTCGAGCCCGGCGAGATCGAGGACCAGATCGACGCGCTCGATCGGAATGCCGAGGGCCAGGGCGGTGCCGCTCCCTCTCGGCACGACGGCGAGTCTCTCGTCGTGAGCGAGGGCCACGATCCGGGCAGCTTCGTCGAGCGTCCGCGGTCGGACGACGATCTGCGGCTCCCGGCCGTCGACGGCCGCCGCCCGTCGCGCGGCCGGCGCGTCGCTGGCGCCGGCCGGACCCACGATCGACGCCAGCGCGTCCCCGAGGGCGCGCGTGGTCACGCTCACACCCACGTCCCCGCCGGGAGCACCGGCCGCTGGGGCCGGAACCCCTCGCCGCACGCCGGGTGCGAGGGCAGCAGCTTGCCCGGATTCATGATGCGGTCGGGGTCGAACACGCCGCGAATGCGGTACATGAAGTTGAGGTCGGCGTCGGCGTACTGCAGCGGCAGGTTCTTGCACTTGTCCAGCCCGTTGCCGTGCTCACCGGTGACGCTGCCCCCCAGCGCGATGCACGCCCGTAGCAGCTCCTCGTTGGCGGCCATGGCGCGCTCGAGCTCGTCGGGGACCCGATCGTCGTAGCAGATCATCGGATGCAGGTTGCCGTCGCCGGCGTGAAACACGTTGGCGATGAGCAAGCCGTAGCGCGCGCCGATCGCGACGATCTCCCGCATGATCTGCGGCAGCTTCGAGCGCGGCACCACGGCGTCCTGGAGCAGGTAGGCGGCGGTGAGGCGTCCGACGGCGCCCGCCGCCTCCTTGCGCCCCTTCCAGAGCAGCGCGCGCTCGGTCTCGTCGCGGGCCACGCTGACCGACAGCGCGCCTGTCTCGCGGCAGAGGGCCGCCGCCCGGTCACCCTGCGCCTCGACCTCCGCGCGCGGCCCGTCGAGCTCGATCAGCAACACGGCGCCGGCGCCTTCCGGATAGCCGGCGCCGGTGCCGGCGTTGATCGCCGTGATGATCGCCTCGTCCAGCATCTCGAGCGCGGCGGGGATCATCCCCGAGGCGATGATCGCCGACACCGTCTCCGAGGCCTCGACGACCGTGCGGAACGCGGCCAGCACCGTCTTGACCGCCTCCGGCAGGTGCGTGAGGCGCACCGTCACCGCCGTCACCAGGCCGAAGGTGCCCTCGGAGCCGACGGCGATGCCCGTGAGGTCATAGCCGGGATGGTCGACCGTCTTGCCGCCGAGCCGCACGAGGTCGCCGCTGCCGGTCACCACCTCGAGGCCGAGCACGTGGTTGGTCGTGATCCCGTACTTCAGACAGTGCGGGCCGCCCGCGTTGGTGGAGACGTTGCCGCCGATGGAGGACACCATCTGGCTGGATGGATCGGGCGCGAAGAACCAGCCACGCTCGCGCACGGCGTTCGACAGCCACAGGTTGATGAGGCCGGGCTGCACGGTGGCGCAGCGGTTCGGTAGATCGACCTCGAGGATCGACGCCATGCGGTTCAGCGACACCATGACGCCGCCCTGCGGCGCCATCGCACCGCCGATCAACCCCGTCCCCGACCCCCGCGGCACGATCGGCACCCGTGCCGCCCGACACAACCGCACGATGGCCTGCACCTGCTCCGCGCGGCTCGGCAGCGCCACCGCGTCCGGCGCCCCCTTGTAAAACGTATGCATATCGCACTCGTACACCATCCGCCCCTCAGCCGTGAGCACCAGCTCCCCTGCCCCGAGGATGCGCTCCAGCTCCGAAACGACGTCCGCACTCAGCGCCATCGCACGAGCAGTTTACCCCGTCACCCCCAGAATGAACCTCCGGACTACCGAGCCACATCGACACGCGTCCACGAGCTCAAACGGGGGGCGACGATGAGGGCGAACGCTTCGAGCCGAGGACAACCGTGCGGATGACACCTCGAGCGGCGGCTTGGCCGCCGCAATCCTGCAGTTGGGGGGAGGCAGCGAGGAGCGCGCCGCTAGGCGAGCGACGACCGCCGGAAGGGGGGCGCAGCCCCCCTCCGGGTGAGCGTTAGCCCCCCTCCGGGCTGATCCGCCAGGTATCCCCGGAGGTCAGCAGCGTGGCGATGTCGCCGGGGCCGCGGTCGGCCAGCGCGCGCCGCTCCTGCTCGAGCATCACGTCCTCGTAGATGGGCGCGGCGATGTCGACCAGGACCCCGATGGGCACCGGGAAGTCGGGCGCGAACAGGTCGGCGAGCAGCTTGGCCGCGTTGACGTTCTTCTCGTCGTGGATCCAGAGCGCGCTCTCCTGGACGGTGGAGGGGTCGACCACCTTCGGCATCACGCCGTCCATGATCACGGCCTTGCGCGCGTCGGGCGGTCCGAACACCAGCGGCTTGCCGTGCTGCAGCTTCAGCTCGTACATGAGCTTCGATTCCTTGTCGTAGATGACCTTCCAGGCGAGGTCGTTGTACACGTTGCAATTTTGCAAAATTTCCAGGAAGGCCGTCCCCCGGTGGGCGGCGGCGCGCTTCAGCATCTCGTCCATGTGGGGGATGTTGCGGTCCACCGTGCGTCCCACGAACGTCGCGCCACAGCCCAGCGCGAACGCCAGCGGGTTGACCGGCCGATCGGCCGAGCCGAGCGGCGTGGACTTGGTCACCTTGCCCAGCTCGCTGGTCGGCGAGTACTGGCCCTTGGTGAGCCCGTAGATGCGGTTGTTGAACAGCAGCACGGTGACGTCCACGTTGCGGCGCAGCACGTGCAGCATGTGGTTGCCGCCGATGGACAGCCCGTCGCCGTCACCGGTGACCACGAAGATCTTCAGCTCGGGCCGCGCCACCTTGAGGCCGGTGGCCAGGGCCGGCGCCCGGCCGTGGATCGTGTGAAAGCCGTACGTGTTCATGTAGTACGGGAACCGGCTGGAGCAGCCGATGCCCGAGATGAACACGATGTTCTCCCGGGGAAT
>JBGPZN010000262.1:0-5293 GCA_041493815.1 Methylomirabilia bacterium | reverse complement strand
GTTCAAGTACGACGGCGCCCGCGTGCAGGTGCATCGCGACGGCGAGCGCGTGGGCATCTGGACGCGCCGGCTGTCCGACGTCACGCGCAGCCTGCCCGACATCGTGGCCGTGGCGCGCGAGCTGTCCGGGGGGCCGTTCATCCTCGACGGCGAGGTCGTGGCCCTCGATGCCGCCGGCCGCCCGCTGCCGTTCCAGGAGCTGATGCGGCGTTTCCGCCGCGTGCACGGCGTCGAGGCGCTGGTGCGTGAGATGCCGCTGGCCCTGCACTTCTTCGATTGCCTGCTCGTCGACGGCCGGCCGCTCATCGACGCGCCCGGCGCCGAGCGCTGGCAGGCCCTGAGCCGGGTGACGGGCGGCCGCCACCTTGCCGAGCGCGCTCTCGTCGATGACGTGGCCGTCGCCGAGGCGTTTCGCGCGCGCTCGCTGGCGGCCGGCCACGAGGGTGTGATGGCCAAGGACCCGCGCACGGGCTACGAGCCGGGTGGCCGCGGCAAGCGCTGGTTCAAGCTCAAGGCCGCCGAGAGCGTGGACTGCGTGATCGTGGCCGCCGACCGCGGCTCGGGCCGGCGGGTGGGGTGGTTGTCGAACTATCACCTGGCGGTGCGCGAGGGCGAGACGTTCGCCGAGGTCGGCAAGACGTTCAAGGGATTGACCGACGTCCAGTTCGCCGCGATGACCGATCGGCTCCGCGCGCTCGAGACCGGCGACGACGGCTACACCGTCCGCGTCCGCCCCGAGGTCGTCGTCGAGATCGCGTACAACGAGATCCAGCGCAGCCCGACCTATCCCTCCGGTCTCGCCCTCCGCTTCGCCCGCATCACGCGCATCCGCGACGACAAGGCCCCCGCCCAGGCGACGGCGCTCGAAGAACTCCGCGCGCTCTACGAACGGCAATTCGCGACGAAGGGGCGGGCAGGGTAAAATCGCGCCTCGTGATCTCGCGCGTCTCCACCGGCGTCTCCCAGCTCGACACGATGCTCGGCGGCGGGCTGCTGCCCGGCACGCTGGCGGTGATCTACGGCGCCACCGGCATCGGCAAGACCCACCTCGGCCTGACCTTCGCCGACCACGGGCTCGCGGCCGACGGCACCCGCGGGCTGATCTTCGACATGAACGGCCGCGGCGACTCCCAGCAGCACGCGGAGTACGCCGAGCGCCTGTTCGGCTGGAGGCTCGGCGAGTGGACGCACACGGTGCCGCCGATGACGGAGCCGTATCCCCCGGCCGAGCAGATGGCCGCGTACTATTCCAACGCACTCAAGTGGGTGGGCCGCGTGCGCGACTTCCAGGTGCCCACGCCGGACGGCGGCTGGGAGTTCGACTGGAACTGGAAGGCGGCCTACAACCACGCGCTGTACACCGTGCGCCCGTTTCTGTACTTCCACTTCGCCGCCGGCACCCGCCGCGTCGTCGTCGACGGTGTGGAGCCGATGGACTCGCCCGCCGACTCCATCCAGTTCCACCTGTTCGACGACCTGTATCGCAAGACGATCCATCGCGATTCCGAGACGCTCGGCATGGAGATCTGCCTGCCGGTGTGGAGGCACCGCGAGTTCATCGACGCCCATCGCTACGACCACGCGCACGTCACCACGCTGCTGCTGGTCACGACCGAGGAGACGCGGATCGAGGATCTGCTCGCCCGCAAGGTGGCCACCGGCGACGTCGGCGCCACCGCGAACACGATCGTGGTGCTCGGCAGCGAGCGCGTCGGCTCCCGCCTGGCCCGCATGCTCTGCGTCGTCAAGCACCGGGGAAGCGCCATGAGCGACGAGATCGTCGAGTACCGCGTGGGGCCGCGCGGCCTCGAGCTCGGCTGAACGGTCCTCCCCGGTGGCCGAGCCCTCGCTCCCGGGCCCGGCGTTTCCCTGCGTCGACGCCCATGTCCACCTGCATCCCCCGTCGCTGGCCCGGGCGATCGAGCGCTGGTTCGCCGCCCACGGCTGGCTCGCCGCGCATCCGTTCGAGCCGGCCGCGGTGGCCGACACGCTGCGTGCGCGTGGCGTCCGCCGCTTCTGCTTCTTCTCCTACGCCCACAAGCCGGGGATGTCGCTCGAGCTGAACCGGTGGCTGGCCGGGCAGGCGGCCCGGTTGCCGGAGGCGATCGCGCTGGGCACCCTGCATCCCGACGATCCCGACCTCGACGAGGTCGCCCGCGAGGCGACCGGCGACCTCGGGCTGCGCGGCTTCAAGTTCCACCACTCGGTGCAGCGCTTCCACGTCGACGACGAGCGGTTGTTTCCGATCTACGAGCGCGCGGAGGCGGCCGGCCACGTCTTCGTGCTCCACGTGGGCACGATGCCGTACCGCGACCCCTTCACCGGCGTCGAGCGATTCGCCCGCCTGATGGAGCGCTTCCCCCGGCTGCGCGCCTGCGTCGCCCACATGGGCGCGTTCCAGAGCGCCGAGTTCCTGGCGCTGCTGGCGCGGTACCCTCATCTGTACGTGGACACGACCATGGCGATGAGCGCGCGGGCCACGCCCTACACCGGCGCCGATCCGGCCGCGGTGACCGACGCCGATCTGCAGCGGCACCAGGACCGCGTGCTGTTCGGCTCCGACTTCCCGCTGATCCCCTACGACTACGACGAGGAGCGCCGGTGGGCCTGGGAGCGCGGGCTCGACGACGGTGTGCGCCGCAAGATCTTCCACGACAATGCGCTCCGCTTCTTCGGCATGGGGAGCTGAGTCACGGGCTCTGAGCTTCGCCTCGACCGTCTGGCCCCGGCGGCGGTGGCGCTGCTGCGCGCGGCGCGGGCGGTGGCCGGGCCCCGCCGCGGTGTGGTGCTCGTGGGCGGGGCCGTGCGCGACGCGCTGCTCGGTCGGGCCGGCGCCGACGTCGACCTCGCCGTGCCCCACGGCGCGCTCGCCCTGGCCGAGCGCATCGCCGCGCGCGTCGGCGCCACCGCGATCGTGCTCGACGCCGAGCGGGGCGCCGCGCGCGTGGCCGGGCCCGGCCTGCAGCTCGACCTCAACGACTGGCGCGCGCCGACGCTGCCGGGCGATCTCGCCGAGCGCGACTTCACGGTCAACGCTCTCGCCGTGTCGCTCCACCCGCTGCTGGCGGTGGGTCGGGCGCCGATCCTCGATCCCACCGGGGGCCTGGCCGATCTGCGCGCCCGCCGGCTCCGGCCCGCGGGGCCCGGCGTCCTCGCCGCCGACCCGCTGCGGGCGCTGCGCGCGGTGCGCCTGGAAGCCACGCTCGGACTGCGGCTCACGCCGGCCGCCGCCCGCCTGGTGCGCACGACCGCGCCCGCGCTGACCAGGGTGGCGGCCGAGCGCGTGCGCGACGAGATCGTCGCGCTGTTGCGCCTGCCCGCCACCGGCCGGGCCCTGCGCCGGGCCGACGCCCTCGGGCTGCTGGCGGCGATCCTGCCGGAGATCGGTCCGATGCGGGCGTCGACCCAGCCGGCGCCCCACCGCTTCGACGTCCTCGAGCACTCGCTCCGGGCGGTGGAGGCGAGCGACCGCGTGCTCCTGCACCTCGAGGCGCTGGCGCCCTTCGGCGAGGAGCTCGCCGGTCACGTCGCCGAGGGGCTGGGCGGCATGCTCGACCGCGCCGCCGTGCTGAAGCTCGCGGCACTGCTGCACGACGTCGCCAAGCCCGAGACCCGGCGGGTCGTGGCCGGGCGCGTGCGGTTCTTCGAGCACGACCTGATCGGCGCTGCTCACGCGCGCGACATCGGGGAGCGATGGCGGTTGCCGGTGCGCGCGGTGAGCCTGCTCGAGCGGCTCGTCCGCCACCACCTGCGCCCGATGCATCTCGGCCAGGCCGGCGAGGTGACGCGCCGGGCCCGCTATCGCTTCTACCGCGACCTCGGGCCCGACACGCGTGACCTCCTGCTGCTGGCGCTCGTGGACGGTGCCGCAGTGACCGGCGCCTCGCCGCTGGCGGTCTGGCGCCGCGCAGGCCTCATTCGCGATTTGCTGGGCGGCTGGCGGGAGGCGGAGAGCGCGGCGTCGGTGCCGCCGCTCGTGCGCGGCCAGGACGTCATGGCCCGCTTCGACCTGCCGCCCGGGCCCGCGGTCGGCCATCTGCTGGCCCGGGCGCGCGAGGCCCAGGACCTGGGTCTCGTGCGGACGCGGGAGGAAGCGCTCGCGTACCTTGACTCCTCCGACGACGCCCCATAAAGTAGCGAGACTCAACGCGAAGCAACCGTCGGTCCCAGGAGGCTCACATGAGTCATTGGCGCATTGCGGTCGTCGTGCTGTCCGTCCTGGTGTTCCCGCCGGCGGCGGCCGCTGAGCCGGCTGGCAAGGTTGTCATCGCGCAGGGCGTCGATCCGACGACGCTCGACATGATGAATCAGTCGGAGCAGCCGGCGTCCAACGTCGGCGCCCAGATGTTCGAGGCGCTGCTCGAGCGCGATCCGAGCCTCAAGCTGGTGCCGGCGCTGGCGGCCGAGATGCCCAAGCTGGTGGCGCCGACGACCTGGGAGGTGAAGCTGCGCCGCGGCGTGAAGTTCCACAACGGCGAGGACTTCAACGCCGACGCCGTGAAATTCAGCATCGAGCGGCTCGCCAACCCGGCCAACAAGCTGCGCGGCTCCACGTCGTTCGCGCCGATCGACCGGGTCGAGATCGTCGATCCGTACACGGTGAAGATCCACACGAAGAAGCCATGGCCGGTGTTCCTAGCCCACATCGCCGGGCGACAGGCCTCGATGATCCCGCCCAAGGAGTACGCCGGCAAAGAAACCGCGGTGATCTCCCGGAATCCGATCGGCACCGGCCCCTACAAGTTCGTGCGCTGGGCCAAGGACGAAGAGATCGTGATGGAGGCCTTCCCCGGCTACTGGGGCGGCGCCGCCAAGATCAAGACCGTCGTGTTCAAGCCGATCCCCGACGATGCGGTGCGGGTGGCGGCGCTGCAGAACGGCGAGATCGACGTGGCGGTGAACATCCCGCCGCACCTGGCCAACATCATCGAGAAGCACCCCAAGGTCTTCCTGAGCACGGCGCCGTCCATCCGGACGATCCAGCTGATGATCTACACCCACCAGATGGACAGCGAGCACAAGCCGACGGGGGCGTATAGCGGACCCACCGCCGACAAGCGCGTGCGCCAGGCCCTCGCGTATGCCGTCGACGCCGACGAGATCATCAAGGGCGTGATGGACGGCAAGGCGGTCCGGGTGGCGACCATGCTGCCCAGCCTGCACTTCGGCTACGATCCCGCGCTCAAGCCGATCAAGCAGGACGTGGCCAAGAGCAAGAAGCTGCTGGCCGACGCCGGCTTCCCCAACGGCGTCGACATCGTGCTGAACGGACCGCAGGGGCGGTACGTGCGCG
>JBGPZN010000374.1:0-3865 GCA_041493815.1 Methylomirabilia bacterium | reverse complement strand
GTCGTCCTTCCACGCGCTGTTCAGCGTGGGCGGCGTGGCCGGAGCGCTGGGGGCGGGCGGGGCGATGTCGCTCGGCATGGGTGACCTCGCCCACGTCGGCGCGGCCGCGCTCGTGGCGCTCGGTGCCGTCGGCCTGGCACTCCCGCGCCTGCTGCCGGCGCCCCCCACGCGGCAGACCGCGGGTCCGGCGCTCGCGCGACCCTCGGGTGCGCTCCTGACGCTGGGCGTGCTGGCCCTGCTCGGACTGCTCGCGGAAGGCGCCGCGTTCTCCCTGGCCATGGCGGCCGGGCGCTTCACCGGCGATGCGCTGGTCGGTCGGCTGGGTCCCCGCTTGGTGCTGCGAGTCTTCAGCGCCGTCGCGGCGGCCGGCCTTGCCGGCGCGCTGCTGATCGGTCATCCCGCGGCCGGTGTCGTCGGCTGCGCGCTGGTCGGCCTGGGCATCGCGAACATCATCCCCGTGCTCTTCAGCGCCGCGGCCCGGGTGCCGGGCGTGGAGCCCGGGCGGGCGCTGGCGGCCGTGGCGACGACCGGCTACCTGGGGTTTCTGGCGGGGCCTCCACTCATCGGTGTCGTGGCCGAGGTCGCGGGCCTGGCGGTCGGTCTGGGATTGGTGAGCGGCGCGTGCGCGTTCGTCGCGCTCGAGGCCGGCGCGCTCCCCGACGCGTAGGTGTGCGTGAGCAGCTCGCGCAGCGCCATGCGGGCGCGGTGCAGGCGCGACTTCACGGAGGCGATCGACTCGCCGAGGATCGCGGACACCTCCTCGCTCGACAGCTCTTCCACGTCGCGTAGCAGCAGGACCGCGCGGTAGTGCTGCGGAAGTCGATCCACCGCCGCGCGGACGACCTCGCGCCCCTCCCGCGACAGCAGCATCTCGTCGGGCATCTGCGACCAGTCGGCGAGCAGGAACGAGCGGTCGCCCTGGCGGTGACCGTCTTCCTTGAACGTCGGCAGCAGGTCTTCGAGCGGCTCCTCGAGCTCGTTGCGCTTGCCGCGGCGCTTGTTGAGCGCCGTATTGACCGCGATGCGATAGAGCCAGGTGCCGAGCGCCGCCCGGCCTTCGAAGCTGCCGGCCTTGCGGAAGAGCGTGAGAAAGACGTCCTGGACGACCTCTTCGGCGTCAGGCGACGAGCCGCAGATCCCGCTGGCCACGCGCGATACACGCGACCCGCGAAGCGCTCCATCAGGGGCTCCAGCGCCCCGGCGTCGCCGGCCCGCAACCGCTCGAACAGGTCCACGTCGCTCGTCTGGCTGCCGTTCATGCCTGCACCTTGAGCTGCTCGGCGACGAAGGGTGAACAGTGGAGCAACGGCACGCCGCGCGTGCCCAGCGACCGGAGCAGCTCGACGCCGCGCCGCTCGACGAACGAGACGTGGGAGAGGTCCAGCACGATCGGGCTGGCGCCGAGCAGACGGTCGCAGGTGCGCTGCAGCTCGTCGACCCAGGGGCCGATGATCTGGCCTTCCAGCCGGAGGACCGCGCCGTTCGCCTCCGGTCCGGTGGTCACGATCTTGAGCATGTCGTCGATCCTCGCGGATAGCCTACGCAAGGAGCGTGCTACTGCTGCCCGTCTGCGTAGCCAGGAGTCAGGCGTGTACCGACGCGGATTTGCGAGGCGCTGGCTCGCGGCGAAAGACCGGATGGCCACGGCCCCGGTGGGGCGGCCACGGCCGCTCGGAGGAAGCGCTACGAAGGCTCGTGGCCGGATCGGCGGATTCCAAGCTTCTCCATCCGGCTGCGCAGCGTATTGGGATGCATCTTGAGCAGGCCGGCCGCGCCGCGCGGCCCCTCGACGATGCCACCGCTGCGCTGCAGCGCGGCCACGATCTGCGCCCGCTCGATCTCCTCGAGCGTCTCGGCCAGCCCGGCGTCGGGGCGCGGGTCCGCGGGCGAGGCGGCGACCGCAGGCGGGGCACCGGGGATGGTCGGCGTCGCGCGCAGCAGGTCGTCGTCCAGCTCCAGGGCCGCGCCGGGCGCCAGCACCACCGCGCGCTCGATCACGTTCTGCAGCTCGCGGATGTTGCCCGGCCAGTCGTAGGCGACGAGCCGGGCCATCGTGTCGCGCGACACGGTCTCGACCCGCTTGCCGAACCTCTTGCTGTACTGGGCCAGGAAGAACATGGCGAGCTGCGGGATGTCGGCCCGCCGCTGCCGGAGTGCCGGCACCTCGAGCGGGACCACGTTGAGGCGATAGAACAGGTCGGCGCGGAAGCGTCCGGCCTCGACGGCCGCCTGCAGATCGCGGTTCGTCGCCGCGATGACGCGCACGTCGACCGGGATCGTCTGGTTGCTGCCGACCGGCTCGAACTCGTGCTCCTGCAGCACCCGCAGCAGCTTCACCTGGGTCTCCAGCGGCAGCTCGCCGACCTCGTCCAGGAAGATGGTGCCCCCGTCGGCGAGCTGGAAGCGTCCGATCCGGCGATCCAGCGCTCCGGTGAACGCGCCCTTGACGTGGCCGAAGAACTCGCTCTCCACGAGCCCCGCCGAGATCGCGCTGCAGTTGACCTTCACCAGGGGGCGCGTGCGACGCATGCTCCGGTGGTGGATGGCCCGCGCGATCAGCTCCTTGCCGGTACCCGTCTCGCCAGTGATGAGGACGGTGGAGTCGGTCGGCGCCACCTTCTCGACCCGGCTCAGCAGCGCCAGCAGCGGCTCGCTGCCGCCCACCATCTGGGCGAAGTCGTGCTCGCGGTGGATCTCCTCCTGCAGGTAGGTGTTCTCGTGCTGCAGGCGCGCCGTGAGCGCCGCGATCTGCTCGTAGGCCAGCATGTTCTCGATGGCGACGGCCACCTGGCCGGCCACCTCCTGCAGGAAGGCGACGTCGGCCTCGGAGTACTGGCCGACCCGCGTGCTGGCCACGGCCAGCGTGCCGATGCAGCGCGCGCGCACCACCAGCGGCACGATCGCGAACGAGCGCACGCCGTCGGCGAGCGCCTGGGTCTCGGCCGGGTACTGGTGCTCGCGCTCCAGATCCCGGCGCACGAACGGGCGCTGGTGCTGGAACACGAGCCCGACGTGGCTCTCGGTGGAGGGGACCTCCAGCCCGACGACGAAGTACGACGACGGAAGCGACGAGTCGAGCAGGAACAGTCGCAGCACGTCGCGCGCGGGGTCGTGCAGGAAGATCGCCGTCCGCTCGAAGGGGACGACGCGCCGGAGCGCCGTGGCGATGGCGGCGAACAGGGCCTCCCGGGTCAGGTTGGCGACGAGCGCATTGGTGATCTCCAGCAGCGTGCGATACCGCGCCACGTCACCCGCCGGCTGTCGATCGGACGCCCCGTTCACGAAAGGACGGCCCCCATCGGCCCGCATTCTAGCTGGGCCCGGGACGCCCCGGGGCCGCCGCCCGGGAATTCACACCGTTGTCACAAGCGGACGCTGCCTGGCCCGTGACGTGAATGTCGGTCGCGGGGGGTCCGTCCAACAGCCATGAAGCCATATCACGCGACTCTGGCTCTGGCACTCGTCCTGCTCCTCGGATGGGCCGCGGTCGGACACGCCGACGGGCGTCGCGGCGGGCCGGGCCATGGCGGAAGTCCTGGCGTACAACGCGGAAGTGGGGGGTCGGGGTTCCATGGTGCGCCGGGCGGCTTCCGGGGCCACCCCGGCGGGTTCCGGGGCCACCCCGGGTTCCACGGGCGCGCCTTCATCGGCGTACCGCTGTTCCTGGTGGCCCCGGGCTACTTCTACGCTCCGCCCCCGGTCGTCGCGGGGCCGCCGGTGTACGTGGAGCCGGGATCGACCGGCTACTGGTACTACTGCCCCAGCGCGCAGGCGTACTACCCGAACGTGCCGTCGTGCTCGGAGCCCTGGGTGCTGGTGCCCGCGTCGTAGCCGCCGGGCGCCCTACGATCGCGAGGCGACGACG
>JBGPZN010000448.1:0-3236 GCA_041493815.1 Methylomirabilia bacterium | reverse complement strand
CCCAGGCGCGGCCCGTCGGCGAGCGCAGCAGGTTGGCGGTGAGCCACAGGCCGCCGGCGAAGACGGCGAGGCACAGAAAGTAGAAGGCCACGTCGCCGCCGACGGGAACGCCGAAGACGACGGGCTTGTCCACCGCCCGCCCCTTGAGGCCCCCCGTGACGTGCTCCCAGCGCGCGAACACCTCCTGGATGATCAGCGCGAAGGCCAGCGTCGCGATGGTGAGGTACACGCCGGTCATGCGCAGCGCCGGCAGGCCGACCAGGATGCCGACCGCCGCGGTGAGCGCCGCCGCCAGCGCCACCCCCACCACCCAGGGCAACCCGAGGACCTGCGAGAAGTAGACGTGCGCGTAGGCGCCGACGCCGAGGAAGGCGGCGTGGCCGAGGCTGACGAGGCCGGTGTAGCCGGCCAGCACCATGAGCGATAGCCCGCAGAGGCCGTAGATGAAGACGAGGCTGACGTCGCCCAGGTACTCGGGCACGAGCCGTGGCAACACCAGCAGCCCGAGGACGAGCGCGACGTACCAGTTGCGCTGGACGGAGTCGCGGAAGAGTCCCAGGTCCTGCCCGTACGAGGTCTTGAAGACGAAGCGCATGCGCCGTCAGACCTTCTTGCGGCCCACGGTGCCGAACATCCCCTGGGGGCGGATCGCCAGGACCAGGAGCAGCACGACGTAGGCGGCGACGTCCTTGAAGCCGTGCGGCAGATAGGCGCCGGAGAGCAGCTCGATGAGCCCGATCGTGACGCCGCCGACGAGGGCGCCGGGGATCGAGCCGAACCCGCCCAGCACGGCCGCCGCGAAGGCCTTGAGCCCGATGAACCCCAGGTTGGTGTCGATCAGCGACACTGGCGCCAGCAGCACGCCGGCGATCGCCGCCACGCCCGCCGAGATGGCCCAGATGAGCGAGAACATCCGCTTGACCGGAATCCCCATGTAGTAGGCGGCGAGCTGATTCTGCGAGGCGGCCTGCATGGCCACGCCGACACGCGTGCGCCGGAAGAAGACGAACAGCACGGCGCACAGCACGACGGTGCCGACGATGATCGCGAGGTATTCGTGGCTGACGGTGACGCCGCCGACCCGGCTCGCCTTGGCGCTGAACGGCGTGGGCAGCGTGTAGATCTCCGAGCCCCAGGTGATGGAGGCGAAGCTGCGGAAGATCGCGCCCAGGCCGATCGTGAGCATGACCACCGCGAACTGCGGCTGGCCGAGCACGCGCCGGAGCACGGTGGCGTCGAGCGCGGCGCCGAACAGGCCGACGATGGCGACCGCCAGGGCGAAGGCCACCCAGTAGCCCAGCCCGTACCAGACGACGAACATGTAGCAGGTGAACGCGCCGAGCATCATGAAGTCGCCCTGGGCGAAGTTGACGAGCTCGGTGGCCTTGTAGATGAGGACGAAGCCGAGGGCGACCAGCCCGTAGATGCACCCCACGGCGAGACCGCTCAGCACCAGCTGTAGGACGATGTCCAACGCTCGGGACCGATCAGACGTGCAGCCAGATCGCCCCGGCGCCGGTGAGCCATTCTTTCACCGGCTCGTAGGTCAGGACCTCGCCCTTGACGCCCGGCACCGCCGCCAGCACCGCGATCCAGTTGCGGATCTCCTGGCCGCCGTTGCCGCCGTCGCGCTCGATCTGGTCCCACGTGAGCGCGGCCAGCTCCTCGCCGCGGCCCTCGGCGATCGTGTCGAGCACCCAGTGGTCCCAGTGCGGGTTGATGTGGCCGGTGTTCGGCACGCCGATCCAGTGCGAGATGCCACCGGTGGCGATGAGCGCCACGCGTTCGTTGGCCGGCCGCGCGTCGATGAAGCGGCGGATGAAGCCACCGAGCGCCCACGAGCGCTTCGGCGTGGGCAGCGGCGGCGCCACGCAGTTGGTCAGCACCGGCACAATGGGCAGCGTGCCCTCCGGCATCAGGAAGTGCGCGGGCACCGACACGTCGTCCCAGAACTCGAGGTCGTGGCTCACCGCGAGGTCGAAGCCGGCCTCGAGCCCCTCGGCCAGCAGCGCCTTGCCCCAGGCGGAGGCGCCCGGCACCTGCCGCTGCGGGATCTTCAGGAAGGTCGCCGCGCCCTTCGGCGCCCAGTGCGTATCGCCGACGCCGACGCAGTAGGCCGGCAGGTTGTCGTAGAAGAAGTTCTGCACGTGGTCGTTGACGAACATCACGACCAGGTCGGGCCGGGCGGCCAGCAGCCGCCGGCGCATCACCGCGAGCCCGGCCAGGAAGCGCGCGCGCTGCTCGGGCGCGGCGTCAGGCGTGGCCGTCATGTTCGGCGCGTGCGACGTCATGGCGGCGGCGACGATGGTCGCCATGGCTACAGCGCGTAGCGGTGCCGGAACACGCGCCGGATGAGATAGGGGTTGGCGCCAAGTCGGAAGAGCGCGTCAAGGTCGCCGGCGGCCAGGGCCGCCCGCTCCTCGGGCGTGAGGTCGTACTCGGCCACCTCGTCGGGGCCGATGGCGTCGGCCATTTTGTGCTCCCGCGCCCGCTCGTAGAGCACCCGGTTCAGGTGGTAATCGCTCATGCTCGGCGTCCTCCGGATGGGCTGCAGTATAGTACGCGCGGAGGACGACAGCCATGCCAGCGACCGCACTGAAGGGCCTGCTCGGGCCGGACACGCTCCACGCGCGCGTCGAGGACCTCAAGAAGACGAAGGGCGCCGCGCCGTGGGTGGAGAAGGTCGTCGTCAACGACCAGATCGTCGGCACGCTGATCTGTCAGCCCCCCGGCCATCCCACCGACCGCCACTATCACCTGACCGACGAGTGGTGGGTCGTGATGGAGGGCGAGATCGACTGGGAGATCGAGGGCGCTCCGGTCGTGCGCGCGCGGGCCGGCGACCTCGTCTTCGCGCCGGCGCTGCACTACCACCACATCCGGCCGACCGGCGATCGCCCGTCGATCCGCCTGGCAATCACCCCGCCCGGCGAGTTCCACCGCCACGACCGGCCGGCCGGCGAGGGACCGAACGGGCGCTGATCACCAGGCGCTGACCACCAGGTTGACAACCGCTTGCCTGCGCCCCACCATCGCCTCCGCGACACCCAAGGGGGTCAAGCCATGCGCAAGAAGGCCGGCAAAAGCGCCAGCAAGAGGAAGAAGATCGCGGCCAAGGATCTCCCCGCCTCCGACGCCAAGACGCGCAACGTGAAGGGCGGTTTCCTGGGCAGCATCGGCAAGAGCATCGGCGGCGTGATCAAGACCGTCGCCCCAGCCGTCCTCAGGTAGCGGGT
>JBGPZN010000078.1:0-10503 GCA_041493815.1 Methylomirabilia bacterium | reverse complement strand
CCCTCCGCGCCCGCGGAGTCGCCCCGCCCGGCGCCTCGGCTGCGCGCGGGGTCTGGGAGCGCGGAGTCTCGACGCGCGGTGGCTCGGCCGCGCGCGGGGTCTGGGGGCGCGGAGTCTCAACGCGCGGCGGCTCGGCTACGCGCGGGACGTCCGGGCGCCGATTCTCCACCCGCGGTGGCTCGGCGCGCGGCGGCTGGCTCCGTGGCAGCTCGGTCTTTGGCGGCTCCGGCCGCTGAGGCTCAGGCCGCTGCCCCACGGCCGGTGGGCGCTGCGGTACGCCTGGCTGCGTCGCGGGGGCCGGCGGCGCCGACTTCGGCGTCGGAGCCTCGACGGCGGGGGCCGGCTTCGCGGGCTGTGTGTCCGGCCGTCCGTCGCGCCGTCCATCGGGCGTGCGCCGTCCGTCGATCTCGCGCCGCGCGTCGGGCCGCGGCCCCTCTGGCCGCGCGTCGCCCTTCCCGCTCGGCTGCTGCTCACGCGCCGCCTCAGGCCGCAGATCGCGTGCGTCGCGCCTGTCGTCCCTTGCGCGCGGCGGCTCGACCTGCTGCCGTGCCGGCGGGCGCTTCGAGATGACCGGGCGCGAGATCTCCGTGTCCGGCGGCCGCACGGCGCGACCGCTGCCGGGCCTGAAGCTCGCAGCCTCGGGCTTCACGGCGAGCCGGCCCTGCACCGGCTGCAGCCGGCTGACGTCGGGCCGCGCGATCCGCCTCTCGTGCACCGGGCCGCGGCCGAAGTGATCGGAGCGTACGGCGACCACCGCGTTGACCACCGTGACGTTGCGATGCACGGTGATCTCCCTCACGCGCGGTCCGCCCCAACCGCGCCAGTGCGGCCGGCCGACGAATCCCGGCCGGCCCCACCACGGCACCAGCGGCTCACCCCAGCCGAGGGCGACCCAGCCCACCGACGCCGGGCTCGCGATGCCGACCGTCACGCCGGGCTCGCCGAAGAACGCGACGAGCGCGGGAGCGTAGACCGGCCGCGTCACGACCGGTCCCGGCGCCCACGCCCACACACCGCCGAGCGAAACCCAACGACCGTAGTGGTACGGGGCCCAGCCCCACGGGGCCGCGTCGAGCCAGGTCCAGCCGAAGGTGGGATCCCAGATCCAGCGTCCGCTGCTGTAGGGCGCCCAGCCCGTCGCCACGCTCGCCGGCACCCACACCGAGCCGTACGTCGGCTCGGTGCGCCAGGTGCCGTAGCGGTCGAGCTCGTTGACGCCGTAGACCTGCGGCGGCACGTAGCGCGTGCTCACCGCGGTGAGCAGCGCGTCGGTGCGCTTATCGTTCCAGCGATCCCACACGTCGAGCTCGGGCGCGGCGAGGCGCTGCGCGCTCGGCGTCGGCGCCCCGGCCAGGACCACCGCCTCGCCGGGCTGCACGACCCCGGCGGGCCCGGTCGCCATCGTGATGGTTGCCCGCCCGGCGCGCCGCGTGACGAAGGACGTGCGCTCGGGAGTGACGTCGACGCGATAGTAGCCGGGCTGATCGACCGTGAACGCGGCGGCCGGCGTGTCGATCTCCACGACATCGCCGCCGTCGAGGGTGCGCAGGTCGAGCGCGACGTGTCCCGCGCTCACGCGGAGCTGGACGAAGTTCGGATCCTGGTTGGTGAGCCCGACCTGTGTGTCGCCCCAGGCGCGGATGAAGGCGCGCCCGCCGATCTGCATCTCGAGGTTCCCGTCGCGGCCGGTGTAGAGCTCGTCGCCCGCGGCCAGGGGCGTGTTGACCTGGGCCGGCGCCCAGTCGTCGCCCCCGGGACGCCAGAAGGACACGGAGCCCTCGGCGTAGCTGAGCCGAGGAGGTGTCGCGTCGTCGGATTGGGGATCGGTCTCGACGGTCGGCTGCGCGTAGGCGCCGCCGGCCGCACCGAGGAACGTGGCGAGAACCATGACGAGAGCCAGCACCCGTCTTACCATGGCGGCATCCTCCCTGGGACCCACGCCTGGTAAGACGAGCGGCGCGCCGGATTTCTTCAGCGGGGGGAGCTACACGCCTCGCCGCACGCCAATCTTGCAACCGTTGCCGAGAACTCGGCGATCTGCACCGGCTTCGCCAGGTGACAGTCGTAGCCGGCCTCCCGCGCACGCTCGCGAGAATGTCGGCCCGGGTCACCGGTGACGGCCAGCGCGGGGACGCGCCCGCCCAGCTCGGGGGGAAGCTCGCGCAGGGTGTTGATGAGCCAGTACCCGTCCTCGCCAGGCATCATGATGTCGCTCACCACGACGTTGGGGACTTCCTGCTGGACCAGCAGCACGGCGGCCCGGGCGGAGGTCGCGACGCGCACTCGCGCGCCGGCCAGCGTGAGAATCTCCCGGTAGAGCTCCAGCGGAGCCGGGTCGTCGTCCACGATCAGTACGGACAGCCCCTCGAGTCTCTGCGAACGCATGTCCCCTCCTTCGGTTCGCTCTATCCGGAGGGACCGGCCCGCTGGCCCGCCCTCTTCTTCGGTAGCCCGGCTGTCAGGGCGTTCGCCCTGATCCGTGGCTTTGCGTCCCAGCCTCACGACTGGTTTGCCCTTGTCGGAAGAGTCCTGGACGTCTCAGGGGGCAAGAGGTGGGCCAGGGTGCTATCTGTCTAGAACTTCGACGATCTTCCGAAATCCTCGAGCCGCGCCGTGACTACCTTTTGACCGGTCGAGACAAAACTGCGCGGCTAGAAGCCCACCGCCGAGGCGGGTGACTTCGCGCTCCAGATGGACTATAGTCCGCCGTACCAAATGCGGAACGTGATTCCGGCATGGGAACGCGACGTCTCGGGGCCGCGCAGTATCCGGGGACGGGTGGCGGTCGCCGGCGTGGGCGAAACGACCTACTACAAGCGCGGGCAGGCGACGGAGCCCGAGGTGAAGCTCGCGCTGCAGGCGATCCTCGCCGCGTGCGACGACGCCGGCGTCGATCCGCGCGCGATCGACGGCTTCGCGTCGTACAGCAACGATCGCAACGACCCCTCGCGACTGGCCGCCGCGCTCGGCATCCCCGAGCTGCGCTTTTCGAACATGCAGTGGGGCGGCGGCGGTGGCGGCGGCTCGGCGGCCGTGGGCAACGCGGCGGCGGCGATCGCCGCCGGGTACGCCGACTGCGTCGTGGTCTTCCGTGCGCTCGCTCAGGGCCAGTTCCAGCGGTTCGGCGCCGCGCCGCCGGCGGCGACGGCGTCCGGCGAGGCGGCGCTGACGTTCCCCTACGGGCTCATCTCGCCGGCGCAGCGCTTCGCCATGCGCGTCATGCGCTTCATGCACGACCACGGCATCGGCCCCGAGGCGCAGCGCGCGATCGCGCTGGCGTCGTACCATCACGCCCAGTCGAATCCGCGCGCGGTGATGCACGGGCGGCCGCTCACGCCGGAGGCGTACGACGACTCGCGCTGGATCGTCGAGCCCTTCCGGCTCTTCGACTGCTGCATGGAGAACGACGGCGCCGCCGCGCTGATCCTCGTCCCCGCCGAGCGCGCGCGCGACCTGCGCCAGCGCCCCGCGTACCTGCTCGGCGTCGCCCAGGGCTCCGAGTACCGCAACGCCGCCCGCGGCCACAACGCGCCGACCTACGCCTCGGCAAGCTTCACGACGGTGGCGCCGCACCTGTACGCGATGGCCGGCGTCGGGCCCAAGGACGTCGGCGTGGTGCAGAGCTACGAGAACTTCACCGGCGGCGTCCTCATGAGCCTGATCGAGCACGGCTTCTTCGCTCCTGAAGACGCCAACAACTTCCTCACCCTCGACAACCTTATCGCCCCCGGCGGGCGCTTGCCCTTGAACACGAGCGGCGGCAACCTCGCCGAGTGCTACATGCACGGGCTCGAGCTGCAGATCGAGGCGGTCCGGCAGCTCCGCGGGCAGTCGCCGAACCCGGTGCCCGGCGCGCGCGTCGCGATGGTCATCTCGGGCCCGATGGTCACGCCGGTGTCGAGCATGATCCTCGGCACCGAGGACGCGCTGTAGTGCGAGCCGAGGCGCTCGGCGGCGAGGCGAGCCTGTGATGGGGACCACCCAGGCGTACTACCTACCGGCCGGCCTGCCGCAGCCGGTGCCCGAGCCCGACGGGCTCGACGCGCCGTACTGGGAGGGCACGCGCCGCGGCGAGCTGCGCGTGCAGCGCTGTCGCGCCTGCCGGGGCTGGCAGTGGGGCCCGGAATGGATTTGCCACCGATGCCTCGGCTTCGACCTCGAGTGGGCGGCCGTCGAGCCGCGCGGGACGATCTACTCGTGGGAGCGCGCGTGGCACCCGGTGCATCCCGCGCTGCGCGGCCGCGGGCCCTACGTCGTGGTCCTGATCGAGCTGCCGCACGCGGGTGGCGTGCGGATGGTGGGCAATCTTCTCGGTGATCCGATGCAGCCGGTGGCCATCGGCGCCCCCGTGCAGGCCGCGTTCGAGCCGCACGACGACGCGACGCCCCCGTTCACGCTGGTGCACTGGAGGAGGACGGCATGAGCACGAGTGAGCTGACCATCAACGAACCCAACGTCTGGCGCCTGACCACCCCCGGCCACGCGAGCTGGCCGCGCAGCGCGCGCCCCGGCGATCCGCGGAAGTACTACATCGTCTCCGCCGACGCCCACGCCAACGAGCCGGCCGATCTGTGGGCCACGCGCATCGACGCGAAGTACCGCGAGCGGGTGCCGCGGGTCATCGTCGACGCCAACGGCGTGAAGTGGCGGGTCTCCGAGGGCCACCGGCCCGACCGGCTGCGCACCGACGAGCTGGAGGGCGAAGACCGGCTGCGCCAGCTCGCCGGCGCCGACCCCGAGCAGCGCCTGCGCGACATGGAGCGCGACGGCATCGACGCCGAAGTGATCTTCCCCAACAAGGGGCTGTCGATGTGGGCCACCCCGGATAGCGCCTTCGCGATGGCGCAGTGCCGCGTCTACAACGAGTGGGCCTGGGAGACGTTCGCGAAATACAACCATCGGATGTCCCCGGCCGCTGCGATCGCCACCGCCGACCTCGATGGCTCGATCGCCGAGGTCCAGCGCGTGGCCAGGCTGGGCTTCCGCGCCCTGACCCTGCCCTGCAAGCCGGTGTGGGGCGCCCACGACGTCGACCACCCGAACTACAACCTGCCGGTGTTCGATCCGCTGTGGGCGGCGATCCAGGACGCGAACCTGCCGATCACCTTCCACGTCTCGACCGGCCGCGATCCGCGCGCGGCCCGCGGCAACGGCGGCGCCGTCATCAACTACGTGTCGCACTCGCTGTCGCCGACGATCGAGCCGGTGGCGAACCTGTGCGCCTCCGGCGTGCTCTCGCGCTTCCCGCGGCTGCGCTTCGCGACGATCGAGGCCGGCATCGGCTGGGTAGCGTGGCTGCTCGACGCCATGGACGAGGGCTACAAGAAGCATCACTTCTGGGTGCGGCCGAAGCTCGCCAAGCTGCCCAGCGAGTACTATCGCGAGCACGGCTTCGCCTCGTTCCAGGAGGACCCGGCCGGGCTGGCGCTGGCGGCGGCGGCCGGCCTCACCGACAACTTCATGTGGGGCAACGACTACCCGCACCACGAGGGCACCTGGCCGCACTCGGCCGAGGCGATCGAGCGCACGATGGGCGGGCTGTCCGACACTACGCGCGCGAAGGTGCTCGGCCTCAACGCCGCCCGCCTCTTCGGCTTTCCGGTGCGGACGTGAACGTCCGCACGATTCCGGGCCACCGCACGGCTAACCGCGTGGTCGACATCCTCGAGCTGCTGGCGGCCAGCCGTGAGGGGCTGGCGCTGCGCGAGGTGAGCGCCCAGCTCGAGGCGCCCAAGAGCAGCCTGCTGCCGTTGCTCCGCGCGCTCACCGCGCGCGGCCTGCTCGCGCAGGGACGGGCCGGCGAGTATCGGCTCGGGCCCCAGGCGCTCGCGCTGGGGGCGGGCTCGGCGGCGCATCGCGAGCTGCCGGACGTGGCGCGCCCGGCGCTGGTGGCGCTGATGCGCAGAACCGGCGAGACCGTGTTCCTCGGCACGCTCGCCGGCGACGGTCTCTCGGTGGTCTACGTCGACAAGGTCGAGAGCGAGCACCTCATCCGCTATGCGGCCGGGGTCGGCGACCGCCGGCCCCTGCACGCCACGTCGACCGGCAAGGCCATCCTGGCCTCGCTGCCCGACGAGCAGCGCGAGGAGATCTTGAAGACGCTGGTGCTGGAGCGCCACACCGAGCTCACGGTGACGAACCTGCCGGCGCTGCGAGCCTCGCTGCAGGAGATCCGGCGGAGCGGCGTGTGCGTCAGCGTCGACGAGATGGTGCGGGGCGCCTCCGGCGTGGCCGCGCCGATCGTCGATCGCCACGGCCACACCGTCGGCGCCTGCACGATTGCCGGTCCCACCGATCGCGTGCGGCCGCGGCTGCGTCAGCTCGCCGCCGAGGCGAAGGCGGCGGCACGCTCGATCTCGGCCCTGCTCGGTCACCACGCGCCGGACGACAGACCACGGGCGAGGAGGATTCCGTCATGAAAGTCGGCACGTCGCTGAACATGTTGACCAAGGAGGGGCGCTCGGACGCCTCGGTCGTCGCCGAGCACCTGGCCCTGGGCGACCTGGCCGAGCCGCTCGGCTTCGACTCGGTCTTCGCGCTCGAGCATCACTTCACCGGCTACGCCATGTCACCGTCGCCGACCCAGCTCCTGAGCTACCTCGCCGGCCGGACTCGGCGCATCACCCTGGGCACCGCGGTCATCGTCCTGCCCTGGCACGACCCGGTGCGGGTGGCCGAAGAGATCGCGCTCCTCGACGTTCTCTCCAACGGCCGCTGCGTGTTCGGCTTCGGCCGCGGCGCCGCCAGCGTGGAGTACGCCGGCTTCCGCATCCCCATGGAAGAGGCGCGGCCCCGGTTCGTGGAGGCGGCCAAGATCGTCGTCAAGGCGCTCACCCAGGAGATCTTCGACTGGGACGGCGAGTTCTTCAAGATCCCGCCCACCTCGATCCGGCCACGGCCGATCTCGCACCCCGAGCGGCGTTTCTACGCCTCGTCGGTGAGCCCGGAGTCGGCGGAGATCATGGCCAAGCTCGGCTTCGGCCTGCTCGTCATCATGCAGAACGAGTGGCCGAAGGCGGCCGAGGACATCCGCCGCTACCGCGACATCACCGCCGGCGTGGGCCACACGCCGCGGCCGCCGATCATCTCGACCAACATCTCGGTGGCCGAGAGCCGCGAGGAGGCCCACGAGCGGGCCGCCAAGTACCTGGCGCGCAAGTGGGACTCGATCGACGCGCACTATCACTTCTCCGACGGCCACCTGGCGACGGTGAAGGGTTACGAGTTCTACGGCGGCATGGCCAAGACGTACTCGAAGATGAAGGACGAGAGTTACCGGAAGAAAGCGACCGAGTTCTACGTCAAGATCCAGGTCGTGGGCACGCCCGACGACTGCATCCAGCAGATCGGCGAGCTGCAGAAGCTGACCGGCCTGAACCACCTGGTCGGCGAGTTCGGCTACGGCGGGATGCCGCACGAGGAGGCCCAGCTCAACATGCGCCTGTTCGCCGAGCGCGTCATGCCGGTGCTCCAGCGCGATCGCACGTTCGCGGGCCCGTCGAACGGGACCGCCGTCGACGCGCCGGACGTCGTGGGCCCGACGGGCATCTTCGCGCCGGCGTAGATGACGCGGTGAATGGGCTGGCGACGCGCGGCCGGCGCCCGAAATGGGGAAAGAGATGATCGGATGCCGGGTCCGCTGAACGGCGTTCGCGTGATCGACTGCACCACGGTGGTGCTCGGCCCCTGGGCCGGCCAGCAGCTCGGCGACCTCGGGGCCGACGTCATCAAGGTGGAGCCGCCGGACGGCGACACCACGCGCCAGCTCGGCCCCATGCGCAATCCCGACATGGGCTCGTTCTACCTGGCCGTGAACCGCAACAAGCGGTCGATCGTGCTCGACCTCAAGCAGGAGTCGGCGCGGAAGGTCTTGGTGCGTCTCGCCGAGCGGGCCGACGTGCTGCTCCACAACTACCGGCCGCGGGCCGCCCGCCGGCTGGGCCTGTCCTACGAGATGTTCCGCGCCGTCAATCCCGGGCTGGTCTACGTCGGCACCTACGGCTTTCGCGCCACCGGCCCCTACGCCGACAAACCGGCGTACGACGACATCATCCAGGCGGCCTCGGGGCTGGCCTCGCTGCAGAGCGCGCTCACCGGCGAGCCGCGCTTCGTTCCCACGATCGTCGCCGACAAGACCAGCTCCATGACCCTGCTCGCCGCCGTGCTCGCCGCGCTCTATCACAAGGCGCGGACCGGCGAGGGGCAGGAGGTCGAGGTCCCGATGTTCGAGAGCCTCGCCGCCTGGATCATGGTCGAGCATCTGTACGGCGAGACGTTCGTGCCGCCGGTAGACACGGTCGGGTACAAGCGCGTGCTCAGTCCCCACCGCCGGCCGTTCAAGACCAAGGACGGCTACCTGGCCATCCTTCCCTACACCGACCAGAACTGGCGCGACTTCTTCACCATCGCCGGGCGCAAGGATCTCCTGGACGACCCGCGCTTCAAGACGCTAGGCTCGCGGCTGCGACACATCGATTTCTTGTACGGCGAGCTGGCGGCGATCGCGCTGACGCGGACGAACGCCGAGTGGCTCGCCGAGCTGGATCGCCACAACATCCCGGGCATGACCGTGAACTCGCTGGAGACCCTGCTGCGCGACCCGCACCTGGAGGCCACCGGCTTCTGGCAGCTCGTCGAGCACCCGAGCGAGGGCGCGATGCGCCTGCCCGGCATTCCCGCCGCCTACGGCAAGACGCCGGCCGACATCCGCCGCCTGCCACCCCGGCTCGGCGAGCACAGCCTCGAGGTGCTGCGCGAGGCCGGGCTCGGCGCCGAGGAGATCGAGGCCCTGCTGGCCACCGGAGCGACGCGCTCCGAACCCGCGAAGGGAGCGACCCCATGATCACCAAGTTCGCCACCGTCTACGCCGGCCACGTCGACCTGCCCGACATGGGCCAGGACGCCACCCCGGCCAACGAGCGCCGTTTCTCCAACGAGCACCTGGCCACGGTCTTCGACAAGACGGACGCCGTCGCCCGGACGATGGACGAGCTGGGGTACTACGCGGTCTGGCTGGCCGAGCACCACTTCCAGCACGAGGGCTACGAGGTCCTGCCGAACCTCCTGATGTCGGCGGTGCACCTGGCGCACATCACCCAGCAGATCAAGATCGGCTGCGGCTTCAACATCGCGCCCATGTGGCATCCGCTCCGGCTGGCCGAGGACTACGCGACCGCCGACATCCTCACCAAGGGCCGGACCATCTTCGGCGTGGGCCGGGGCTATCACAGCCGCGAGGTCGAGACCTTCGGGGCGCCGATCCTCGACGCCGAGGCCAACCGCGCGCTGTTCGAGGAGCAGGTCGAGATCATCTTCAAGGCGTTCAACCAGGAGTCGTTCTCCCACCAGGGCAAGCACTACACGCTGCCGCCGGCCGTGCCGTATCGGGGCTACGAGCTGCGCGAGCTGACGCTCGTCCCCCGCCCGCTCCGCCGCCCCGTGGAGTGCTGGCAGCCCATCGTGAGCGCGAGCGCCCGCGGCCTGGACTTCATGGTCAAGCACGGGATCAAGGGCGTCATCGGCGGCGGCGCCGCGACGATGGCCGAGGGCCCGATCCACGGCTACCGGGAGGCCGCCGCGCGGGCGGGCCAGAACCTGGCGCTCGGCGAGAACCTCTGCTGCAGCATCTTCTACCACCTGGCCGACTCGCGCGAGCGCGCGATCCGCGAGATCACGCCGTTCTACGAGGAGCACGTGAAGATGTTCGGGCCGCTCGGCTTCGTGCCGGGGATCACGCCCGCGCAGCTGGAAGCCTCGACCAAGCGCGGTGGCTGGGGCGCCGCCGGCGTGCCGACGGTCGAGCACTATATGAAATCGGGTGCCTGGTTCGCCGGCCCGCCCGAGGAGCTGATCGCGTACCTGAACGACCTGCAGTCCCGCTTCCCGGGCCTGGAGTACGTCAACGTGAGCATCAGCATGGGCACGCCGCAAAAGGTGATGCTCGATCAGCTCCGCTGGTTCGCCAAGGAGGTCATGCCGCACTTCCGGCCGAGCGCGTGACACTCGGGCTCGGCCGCCCTATACTCCGGGGCCTGTGGCCCTGAGGATCGGCGTCGACATCGGCGGCACCTTCACGGACTTGGTCGCGCTCGACGAGGCGACGGGCGCCGTGATCAATACCAAGGCACTCAGCACGCCCCAGGAGCTGCTCGACGGCGTGCTCCGCTGCGTCGATCAGGCCGGGGCGCGCCTGCCGGACTGCCGGCTCGTCATCCACGGCACCACGATCGGCATCAACGCCCTGCTCGAGGGCAAGGGCGCCCGCACGGGCCTCATCACCACCGAGGGCTTCCGCGACGTCCTGGAGATCGGCCGTGGCAATTTCCTGAGGATGTACGACGTGCTCTACCGGCGGCCGCCGCCGCTGGTCCCGCGCGGCCGGTGCCTGGAGGCGCCGGAGCGGCTGAGCGCACGGGGCGAGGTGCTGGTGCCGCTCGACGAGACGGCGGTGCGGACGGCCGCGCGCCGCCTGGCCGCCGAGGGTGTGCAAGCCGTGGCGCTCGT
>JBGPZN010000282.1:0-4867 GCA_041493815.1 Methylomirabilia bacterium | reverse complement strand
TCCGCGCTGTGGACGAGGGGCTGGCCCAGGTGCCGCCAGAGCGCGGCCGCATCGATCTGGTCGCCGCGCAGGAGCTCGCGCTCGCGGCCCGGAGGGATGGGCACGCAGATGCTCCCCCGGCAGAGGCCCTCCGGCCGCGACGACCACCCGGTGGCGCCCTCGAGCTCGGCAGATGACAGCCAGAGTCGCTCGCCCTCGACCCGGGCGTCGGGAAGCACGGTCTCGGTGGTCTCGGTCATGATTATCGCCATGCCAGGAACTGTATACCCGACCTCGCCGGCGTCGCCTGGGTCATCTCCCACCGACGGACGAGCAGCGCGGCTGGCGTCAGCGGAGCCCCTTGTTCGGGGCGATCAGGTATTTCTCGCCCGTGGCCTGCCTGGCGTAGACGGCGATCTCCTCGAGCTTCAGCGCTTCGGCGAGCGAGACCTCCTTCGTGTACGTGCTCGCGAAGGTCGTCGTGATCTCGGCGGCGACCCGCTCGCGGAGCTTCTGCGCGGCCTCGAACCCGATCTTCTGGAGGAACGGCGTGAGCAGCCAGCCGCCGATGCCCCAGGCCGTGCCGAAGGTGCGGGTAAACTCGGTCGGCCCGCGGTCGAGGCCTCCGTAGATGTAGACCTGCTTGTGGGTGGTGGAACCGTAGCGGCTGTACTCCTTCGCCATCCGGTTCAAGGCGGCCTCCATGGCGGTGAGGATCTGCCCCGTCAGCTTCCCGCCGCCGACGGCGTCGAAAGCGACGGTGGCGCCGGTCGCGACGAGCGCCTCAGTGAGGTCGTCCATGAACGAGGGCGCGTTCGAGTTGCACACGTGGGTGGCGCCGATCTCCTTCAGCACGGCGACGTGCTCCGCCTTACGCACGATGTTTACCAGCGGCACGTTGTCCTTGAGGCAGATCTTGTTGAGCATCTGCCCGAGGTTGGATGCGGCGGCGGTATGCACCAGCGCCTTGTGGCCCTCGGCGCGCATGGTGGCGACCATGCCAAGCGCGGTGAGCGGGTTGACGAACCAGCCAGCGCCCTGCGCCGGCGTCGTCCCCGGCAGCAACACCAGGCACGCCACGGCCTTGATGCACCGGTACTGCACGTACATGCCGCCGCCCACGATGGCGACGGTCTTGCCGAGCAGGGCCTGCGCGGCCGGAGACGTCCCCGCGCGGACGACCACTCCGGCCGCCTCGTTGCCGACGGGCAACGACTGATCGACCCGCCCGGCCACCGCCCTCAGCGCCGCCGGCGGAACGCTCGCCGTGACGACGGGGTGGGCCGCGGTGCCGGAGACCTTGGCCGTGCTCAGGTCGGCCCCGCCGAACAGCAGCCCCTGGTCGGACGGGTTGATGGGCGACGCGTCGATCCGCACGATGACCTCTTCCGGCTTCGGCTCCGGAGTGGGAACGGTCGCGAGCGAGATCTCGAGGACGCCTTCCTTCTTCACCGTCGAGCGAAGCTGGAGGCCGGTGGCCGTGCTGGTGCTCGTCATGTGTCGTCTCCGATCTGGTCGGGTAGCATAGACTCTCCTTCGCGGAGGGGCCAGCCCCAGCGGAGGGCCACGATGCAGAGATGCCGCGCGACGTCAGCCGGAATGGGCCGGCACGGCCTCCAGTACGCTGGCCCCGCCGGCGGCGGCCACGATTCTCCGCAGGCGGAAGCCCGAGGCTCGGAGCAGCGCGCGATATTCCGCCGCGGTCCGCTCGCGCCCGTCCATGAACACGAGCATCTCGAGGTCGTGCACCTGGGCCGGCGTGGGGCGGCCGTCCGCGGGCACCAGCATCTCGACCACCAGCAGCCGCCCGCCGGCGTCCATCGCCGTCCGACAGCGGGCGAGGATCGTCGCCGCGCGCCCATCGTCCCAGTTGTGCAGGACGAAGGCGAGGACGTACGCGTCGCCGCCGCGCGGCACGCTCCGGAAGAAATCGCCGGCGACGACCCGGCAGCGCCGGCCCAGTCCCGCCGCGGCGAGGCTGCGTCGTGCGCGCGCGGCCGCGGCTGGCGCCTCGAGCACCACCCCGGTGGCCGTCGCATTCATTTCGAGAATCGCCCGCATCAGTGTGGCCGGGCCGCCGCCGACGTCCACGACGCGTCGGGCTCGCGTCAGGCGCCCGGCGCCCACGACCGCGCGCGCCAGCCCCGGCCAGTGACACTCCATGGCCTCGAGGAAGAGCCGGTAGCGCGCCGGGTGACGGGCCAGGTACGTGTAGAAGCCGCTTCCGTGCGCGCGGGCGAAGGACGACCGGCCGCGGCGCACCGCGGCGGGGAGGTCGTAGGCGACGCGACGCCAGGGCTCGCCAGCCAGTAGCGCGGGAGCGCGCAACGAGCCGGGGGCGCCGGCCCGCAGCAGATCACTCAGGGGCGTGCGCGCGAAGCGCCGCCCGCGGTGCTCGGCCAGGACTCCGGCGGCCGCCAGCGCGCGCAGGACGCGATAGAGCGTGTCGGGGTGACTTCGCGTCACCCGCGCCAGCGCCGCCACGCCGCGGGGCCGGCGGGCCACCAGGTCCGGGATGCCGAGCCGGGTCGCCAGCGAGATCGCCAGGGCGACGAGGTGTCCCGACAGCATCGCCGACAGCGCGGCCCGTGGCTCCATGGGGTCATGACAATACCCCAGCGGCCCTGCTAGGATCGCCGGATCACGGCCCAAGGAGGCGGGTATGGCGAAGAAGAAGGCAAAGAAGAGCCCGGCCAAGAAGTCGCTCAAGCTCCGCAAGAAGCCACTGCGTGACCTGCCGGCAAAAAAGACATCGACGAAGGTCAAGGGCGGGTCGAGCACCCTCACGCCGAGCCAGTTGGCCGCGTTGCAGATCAAGCAGCCGACGGCACCCCAGCCCACCTTCGCTCCCCCCTACGTCCCCGTGCAGCCGGGCTTGCAGACCCCCCGCCCGCAGTAGGCGCTCGGGAGTCGCCGCGAATGAGCCGCGTGCTGCTGGTCTCGATGCCCTGGGATCAGCTCGAGCACCCGCCGATCCAGCTGGCAATCTTGCAGGCGGTGCTCGAGCGCGACGGTGTCGGTGCCGAGGTGCACTGCCTCGGGCTGGACTTCCTCGATCACTGCATGGCGGCCACCGCCGACCGGCCGGCCGGCGAGCGGCTCGGCGCGGCCGAGTACGATCTCGTCGTCGAGCTGTCACGCGACGTCGGGCTCGGCGACTGGATCTTCGCCGAGCCCGCCGCCGACACCGACGCCGGCTACGCGCGCTGGCTGCGCGAGCATCCGATTCCCGAGCGCGACATCGACGTCGCGCGACGCTTTCGCGCGCTCGTGCCGTCGTTCCTCGACCGTTGCACCGACGCGCTGGCCGCCGCGTCGCCCACCGTCGTCGGCTTCACCACCGGCGCCGACCAGACCGTCGCCTCGCTGGCGCTGGCCCGGCGTCTCAAGGCTCGCCGGCCCGGCGCCCGCGTGGTCTTCGGCGGCGCCAACTGCCAGGGCCCGATGGGTGCCGCGCTGCACCGCGCGTTTCCCTGGGTGGACGCCGTCGTCCGCGGCGAGGGCGAGCGTGTGCTGCCCGGGCTCGTGAAGGACTTCCTCGCCGGCGGTCCCTGCCGCCCGCAGCCCGGGCTGTGCTACCGCGACGGCGAGCGCTCGGTGGCCGTCCCCGAGGGCGGGGACCCGGTCGCACTGGACGACGTCCCGCTGCCCCGCTACGAGGAGTACTTCGCGCGCCTGCACGCCTCGCCGGCGGCCGCCGAGCTCTCGCCCCGCGTGACGCTGCTCTACGAGAGCGCGCGCGGCTGCTGGTGGGGGGCGCGCTCACACTGCACGTTCTGCGGCATCAGCGAGCAGGCGCTGGCGTTCCGGAGCAAGCAACCCGGGCGCGTCGTGCAGGAGCTGCTCGATCTCACGAGCCGGTACGGCACGACGAAGGTGCTGGTGGTGGACTACATCCTCGACCGGCGCTACTTCCGCGAGGTCCTCCCGCGTCTGCGCGACGCGGGTGCCGATCTCCGGATGTTCTGCGAGACGAAGGCCAACATGACGAAGGCCGACGTGCGCCTGCTGCGCGAGGCGGGCTTCGTCGCGATCCAGGCCGGCGTCGAGAGCCTCAGCGACCCGATCTTGAAGTCGATGCGCAAGGGCGTCACCGCGTTCCAGAACGTGCGGCTGCTCAAGTGGTGCGCCGAGCTGGGCGTGCGGCTCTTCTGGAACGTCCTCTACGGCCTGCCCGGCGAGCCGCCCGCGGAGTACGCGCGCATGGCCGACCTCATGCGCTCGCTCGTGCACCTGGAGCCGCCGCGGCTGGTGCCGCTGGCGCTCGACCGCTTCAGCCCGTACCACGAGCGGCCGGAGGCCTTCGGGCTGGTGCCGCTGGGGCCGCGGCGCGACTATTGCTTCATCTATCCCACGCTCGACGCGGCCACCCTGGAGGCGCTCGCCTACACGTTCGAGTATCGCCACGCCGACGGGCGCGAACCCGCGACGTACGTGCGCCCCCTGCGTGAGGTGGTCGAGGCCTGGCGTGCGGGCGGCGAGACGGCGTTCGGCTCGCTGCGCTACCGGCGGCACCGGCGCGGGCTCACGGTGACCGATCGCCGGCCGGGGCTTCCCGCCACCGAGTACCGGCTCGGCGGTGCCGAGGCCGCCGCGTACCTGGCGTGCGAGGACGGCGCGACGCTGGCCCGGATCGACGCCGCCCTGAGCGCGGCCGGCTTCGATCTGACCGCCGGCGCGCTCGAGAACTTCCTGGACGAGTGCGTCGCCGCGCGTCTGGTCCATCGCGACGGCGCGCATCACCTGGCCCTGGCGTTGCCGGCGCCGGCCGGCCACGCCGCGGGCTGACGGCTCTCAGGCGGCGGGGAAGGAAGGAGGCGCGCTCCCCGGCCTTGACCGGAGGTGAGACATCTAGCTATTCTAGCCACGTGAAAACAGCCACAATAAC
>JBGPZN010000318.1:0-4374 GCA_041493815.1 Methylomirabilia bacterium | reverse complement strand
GGCCGCGCTGGGCCAGGCGCTCGGCTCCGGCGCGATGACGAACGCGATGGACGACGTCGTCGAGCACGCGCAGAGCGTCTTCATCGTCGGCTCGAACACCACCGGACGCGTGCTCGAGCACTATCACAACGGCACGATGACGCGCCGGGTGCCCGCGCTCGACTGGCTCGTGCCCGAGGCGCTCGTCGAAGTGCATCCCGGGGACTCCTCGCGCTTCGACGACGTCACGGCCCGGGCGCGGCTGACCCCGGGCATCCGTGAAGGCGCCGTGTTCATGCCCTTCCACTTCGCCGAGGCGGCGGCGAACGAACTGACGCACGCCGCGCTTGACCCGGTCGCCAAGATCCCCGAGTACAAGGTTTGCGCCGTGGCGCTCGAAGCCGTCCGGCCGTGACACCGCCCTCCCCGCTCGACGCCCTGCTGCCACCCGAGATGGCGCGGCGGGCCGAGGAGGTCGGCGCCGCCAAGGTGGCGATGGACCCCGGCCGGCTCGTCGCGCTCGCGGTGCTCGCCGGCGCCTTCATCGCCTTCGGCGGCATCTTCTCGACCGTGGCGCTGGCCGGCGCTGCCGGCGCGCCGTGGGGCCCGACGCGCGTGCTCGCCGGAATCGTCTTCAGCGTCGGGCTGATCCTGGTCGTCGTGGGCGGTGCCGAGCTGTTCACGGGGAACAACCTGATCGTCATGGCCTGGGCGGGCGGGCGGGTCAGCACGTGGGCGCTGCTCCGCAACTGGGTCCTCGTGTACGCCGGGAACTTCGCGGGCGCAGTCGGGATCGCGCTCCTGGCCTCCGGCGCCCGGCTGCACGAGGGCGGCGCCGGCGCCGTCGGCGCCAGCGCGCTCGAGATCGCGGTCGCCAAGCTGCAGCTGGGGTTCGTGCAGGCGGTGCTGCTCGGCGTCCTCGGCAACGTGCTCGTGTGCCTGGCCGTCTGGTTGGCCTACAGCGCCCGCAGCACGACCGACCGGATCCTGGCGATCGTGCCGCCGATCGCCGCGTTCGTGGCGGCCGGCTTCGAGCACTCCGCCGCCAACATGTACTTCGTGCCGTTCGCGCTGCTGGTGACCTTCTTCGATCCGGGCTTTGTCGCCGCGCGGGGCCTCGACGCCCACGCGCTGACGTGGGGCGGCTTCCTCGCGCGGAATCTCCTGCCGGTCACGCTCGGCAACGTGATCGGCGGCGCGCTTCTGGTGGGCGGCGTCTACTGGTTCGTCTACCTGCGACCGCGGCCGGGGGAATGAGCGAGCGGCGACCACCGGACCTCGCGATGCCCGATCGACCGCTCGTCTCGCCTGTCATTGCCGGTGAGCCCATCCGTCTCGGGGCCGACGTCACCTCGGCCGCGCAGCTCACGACCGCGCTCGGGCTTCCGGCGCCGTCGGGGGTCATCGACCTGGTCCGAGGCGTGGCGCTGGTCGTCGTGCCGGCGCCGCCGGACGAGCGCCTGAGCCTGCGGTGGGTCCAGCTTCCCCACGAGCCGGCGCTGCGGTCGGGCGCTCCCCCGACCGCGGTCGTCCTCGTCCTGCTCGCGCCCCTGGACCTGAGCGCCGACGTGGTGCGTCTGGTCGCCCGTCTGCGATCGTGCCTGAGCGACGGCGCCGTGGTCGCCGAGGCGCGCCGGGCCACCACGCGCCCGGCCCTCGTGCACGTCCTGGCGCCGGCGGAGCGTGACGGCGGCGAAGCCGCGCTCGCCGATCAGGAGATCTTCACCCTGCTCGGTTCGGGGCCCGATGGTCTGCCGGCCGGCGAGGCGGCGCGCCGCCTGGCGACCCTCGGTCCCAACCGGCTCGAGCGCGTGGCGCGCCGCCCGCTCGCCGTGCGCCTGCTCGCCCAGTTCACGAGCCTGTTCGCGTTGCTCCTGTGGGCCGGCGGCGCCCTCGCCTTCCTGGCTGGCCTCGCCGAGCTGGGCTGGGCCGTCTTCGTGGTGATCGTCGTCAACGGCCTCTTCAGCTTCTTCCAGGAGTACCGGGCCGAGCGCGCGATCCAGGCGCTCCAGCGGCTGTTGCCGCGAGAGGTCAGCGGGCTGCGTGGTGGCGCCGAGGTCAGCGTGCCGGTCGAGGAGCTGGTGCCGGGCGACGTCGTGATCCTGGACGAGGGTCAACAGGTGCCAGCGGACGGTCAGCTCCTGGAGGCGGCGGGCCTGCGGGTCGATCAGAGCGTGCTGACCGGGGAATCCCACCCGGTCTTCAAGCTCCCGGCCCGTGGCAATGAGCGCGCGGGCGTGCCTCGCCTCGAGCGCCATGAGCTCGTCTTCGCCGGTACCGCGGTCGTGGCCGGGCAGGGGCGGTTCGTCGTCACCGCGACCGGCATGACGACCGAGATCGGTGTCATCGCCCACCTCACCCAGTCGGTCGCCGAGACCCCGAGCCCGCTCCAGCGTGAGATGACGCGCATCACCCGGATCGTCGGCGGCCTCGCGGTCGCGTTCGGGGCCACCTTCTTCGCGCTCGGCGTGGCCAGCGGCACGGTCTCCGTCGCCGACGGCCTCCTCTTTGCGCTCGGCGTGATCGTCGCCAACGTGCCCGAGGGCCTGCTGCCGACGCTCACGCTCGCCCTCGCCCTGGGCGTCCAGCGCCTGGCCCGGGCCGGCGCCCTGGTCAAGCGCCTGTCCGCGGTGGAGGCGCTCGGCGCCACGACGGTGATCTGCAGCGACAAGACGGGGACGCTGACCCTGGGGGCGATGACCGTCCGCTTCGTGGGCCTCGGCGGCCGCACGCTGCCCGTCGACACTCTTCCGGTTCCGACGGCGGCGGACGTGCGCGAGCTGTTCGAGGTGGCCGTGCTCGCCTCGCAGGCGACGCTCGAGCGCGGCGATCCCACCGAGGTCGCGCTGGTGGCGGCGGCCGCGCGCGCCGGCGTGGATCCCGAGGGCCTCCGCCGGATGCATCCGTTGCTGGCTCCGTACCCCTTCGACTCGTTTCGCAAGCGGATGACGCTGGTCCGCGCCGCCCCGGGCGGGCTCGTCGCGTTCGTCAAGGGCGCGCCGAAAGAGATCCTGGCGCTCTGCGGTACCGTCCGGGCGGGAACCGGGACCCGTGTGCTCACCGATGCGGAGCGCGGCGCGGTGCTCGCCGAGCACGACCGCCTCGCCGCCGACGGCCTCCGCCTGCTCGGCGTCGCGGTACGGCCGGTGCCCGACGCGCTCCTGACGGCTCCCGCCGCCGCCGTCGAGCGAGACTTGACCTTCCTCGGGTTCGTGGCGCTGTGGGATCCACCACGGCCGGGGATCGAGGACGCGGTGGCGGTGTGCCGCGCGGCCGGCATCCGGATCGTGATGCTGACCGGCGACTACGGGCTGACCGCCCAGGCGATCGCCCACCGCATCGGGCTGCCGGTCAGCAAGGTGGTCAGCGGTGAGGAAGTGGAGCGGCTGTCTTCGGCGGCGCTGCGCGGGCTCGCCGGCGAGCCGGGTGTGCTGTTCGCCCGCACGTCGCCCGCGCACAAGCTGGCGGTCGTCATGGCGCTTCGCGCGGGGGGCGAGGTGGTGGCCGTCACCGGCGACGGCGCCAACGACGCGCCGGCGCTGAAGGCCGCCGACATCGGCGTGGCGATGGGACGGCGGGGCAGCGACGTGGCCAAGGAGGCGGCCGATGTCGTCCTCACCGACGACAACTTCGCGTCGATCGTCGCCGCCATCCGGGAGGGCCGCACGACCTACGCGAACATGGGCAAGTTCGTCACCTACATCTTCGCCTCGAACGTGCCGGAGCTGGTGCCCTTCCTCGCCTTCGTCTTCCTGCGCATCCCGCTGCCGCTCACGATCATGCAGATCCTCGCCGTCGATCTGGGGACGGACCTGCTGCCCGCCCTGGCGCTCGGGGCGGAGCCGCCGGAGCCCGACGTGATGGCGCGCCCGCCGCGCGCCGCCGGTGCGCGGCTGCTCGACGCCTCGCGTCTGCTACGCGCCTACGCGTTCCTCGGCGTCGCCGAGGCGGCGCTGGCGATGCTGGCGTTCTTCTGGACGTACTGGCTGTCGGGCTGGCGCCCGGGCCTGCCGATGGCGGCGGAGGGCGCCCTCTACCAGCGCGCGACGACCATGACGCTGGTCGGGATCGTGGCCGCCCAGATCGGCAACGTGTTCGCGTGCCGAACCGACCGCGAGTCCGTCTTCCGCGTCGGCGTGCTGGGCAACCGCATGGTGCTCGCCGGCATTGCTGCCGAGATCGCGGTACTCCTCGGTCTGATCATGGTGCCCCCGCTGCGGGCCGTCTTCGGGCTGGTCCCGCCCTCCCCGGCCGAATGGACGCTGGTGCTCGGGTTCCCGGCCGTCATCCTGCTGCTGGACGAAGGGCGGAAGCTGCTGCAGCGAGCCGCGGCTAGCGCCCGCGGACGGTGAGCACGGGGCACGGCGCGAGCGCGACCACGCGCTCGGCGACGCT
>JBGPZN010000399.1:0-3653 GCA_041493815.1 Methylomirabilia bacterium | reverse complement strand
CTCGGGCGGGTGCAGCTCCCGCTTGAGCTGTAGCGCGCCGGACTCCAGGCGCGTCATCTCCAGGAGGTTCTGCACGAGCCGGTTCAGCCGCTCCGCCTCCTCGTGGACCGACTCAAGCAGCTCCCGCTGCGTCTGCGCGTCGAGCCGCCCCCGCTGCTCGAGGATGGTGCTGACCGCGCCCGTGATCGTGGCCAGCGGCGTCCGCAGGTCGTGCGACACCGAGGACAGCAGCGAGTTGCGCAGCCGCTCGGTCTCGATGCGTACCTCGGCCTCGTGGGCCTCGGTGGCCAGCCGGGCCCGCTCCAGCGCCAGCGCCGTCTGGGCGGCGAACGTCTCGAGCTGGTGCAGACGCTCCGGCTCGTCCATCGCGTGCCGGTCGGGCGGCCGCAGGCCGAGCACGCCGACGGGCCCCGTCGATCCCAGCAGCGGCACGTACAGGGCGGATGCGCCCGGCAAGGTCCCGGTGCCGAGCCCGGCCGCCTGCCGGTGCTCGAAGACCCAGCGGCCGACGCCCACGTCGTTGGCGTCCACCTCGAACTGCCCGCCGGGCCACGGCTCCAGCGCGCCGGTGGAGGCGGGCACCAGCACGACGACCTGGCTGCGGAACACCTCGCCCACGTGGCGCACCGCGACCTGGAGCAGCGCATCCATGCCGCGTGTGCCGGCCAGCTCCCGGCTCATGGCGTACAGCGCCGCCGTCTGCTGCTCGCGGTGCCGGGCCGCCTCCGCCTGGCTCCGGGTGCGAACCGTCAGGCCGCTGATGACGAGGCCCACGATCAGCATCACCAGGAACGTGAACAGGTAGCGGGCGTCGCTCACCGCGAACGTGAACTGGGGCGGCACGAAGAAGAAGTCGAAGGCGGCCACGCTGAGCACGGCGGCCACCAGCGAGGGACCCCGGCCGGCGCGCATCGACACCACCACGATGCCGAGCAGGTAGACCATGACCAGGTTGGACAGCTCGGAGACGGGCGCCAGCAGCCAGGCGATGCCGGTGGACGCGGCGACGGCAGCCGCCGCCGTCGCGTGGGCCCGCCAGTCGGTGGGCAGCGTGCGCCGGCGCACCGCGGGGATGGGCGTGCCGTCCTCGCGCCCTGCGCTGATGACGTAGACGTCGATGTCGCCGCTGCCTTGCACGAGCGTGTCCACGATCGAGCCGAGGAGCAGACGCTGCCAGCGCGTGCGGGTAGGCTTGCCGACCACGATCTTGCTGACGTTGCGGTCGCGCGCGTAGTCGAGGAGCGCCTCGCTCATCGTCGGCCCGCTCAGGGTGATGGTCTGGGCCCCGAGCTGCTCGGCCAGCCGCAGCGTCTGGATCACGCTGTCGCGGGCCTCCGGCGGCAGCCGCAGCTGGGCCGGAGTCTCGACGGAGGCGGCGATCCACTCGGCCCCGAGCTGATCGGCCATGCGCTTGGCGGCGCGGACCAGGCGCGTGGACCACGGGCTCGGCCCGACGCAGACCAGGATGCGCTCGGCCGTGGGCCAGACCTGCTCGATGGCGTGCTCGCGCCGGTAGACGCGCATCTGCGCGTCCACCCGCGCGGCCGTGCGCCGCAGCGCCAGCTCGCGCAGCGCGATGAGATTGCCCTTGCGGAAGAAATGCTCGACGGCTTCCTGGGCCTGGGCGGGCATGTAGACCTTGCCGTCGCGAAACCGCTGCAGGAGGTCGTCGGGCGGCAGGTCGATCAGCTCCACCTCGTCGGCCTGCTCGAAGACGGAGTCCGGCACCGTCTCCCGCATGACGACGCCCGTGATCTTCGCCACGACGTCGTTCAGGCTCTCCACGTGCTGGACGTTGACCGTCGTGTAAACGTCGATACCGACGTCGAGTAGCTCGACGACGTCCTGCCAGCGCTTGGCGTGCCGGGAACCGGGCGCGTTGGTGTGGGCCAGCTCGTCGACCAGGATGATGGCGGGACGGCGCTGCAACGCGGCGTCGAGGTCGAACTCGGACAGGGTGGCGCCGCGATACTCGACGGCGCGGCGGGGCAGGATCTCGAGGCCGTCCAGCAGGGCTTCCGTCTCGGCCCGCCCGTGCGTCTCGACGTAGCCGACGACGATGTCGGCGCCGTCGGCGCGCTGCTCGCGCGCCGCTTCCAGCATCGCGTAGGTCTTGCCCACGCCGGCCGCCGCCCCGAAGAACACCTTCAGCTTGCCGCGGCGGGCGCGCGCTTCTTCCTCCTTCACGCGGGCCAGCAGGGCCTCGGGGTCGGGCCGGTGCTCACTCATCGTTCACCCTGGGCCGGTATTCTACGCCGCCGCTCGCGTGGCTCCACGAGCCTCAGCCTAACGCCGCGCGACCGCTCAGGGCAGCGAAACGCGCCGGTTCCTCGTGAGCTGCGCAACGGCACGGTGGCGCGGTCGTGCTCCGGCGGCGTCGCCCCACTGCGGCGCGCGAATCCCGCATGAGCGGGTGCTGACGACGCGCATCGCGCTGATTTCCCGCGGATCCAGCAACGGGCATGCCCCCTGCGGCCCGTTGCGCGAATCGGGGCACGACGCGGTGTTGATGCCCCCGGCGCCGATCTTGACGGCGCCTTAATGCCCGCCCGCCTACACTTTGCAGGTGGAGGACGACGATGGATCTCGTGGGTGATCTGCTCTACATCGGGCTCGCCGTGCTGTTCTTCGGGCTCACCTGGGCGTTCGTGAACCTCTGCGAGCGGGTGTAGGAGCGGCCATGCCACTGCTCTACGTCGTCGGCGGCATCGTCTCGGTAGGGCTGCTGATCTATCTGGTACTGGCGCTGTTGAAGCCGGAGATCTTCACATGACCGCGAACGCAATCTTTCAGCTCGCGCTGTACGTGGTCGTTCTGATCGCCCTGGCCAAGCCGCTGGGCGCCTACATGGCCCGCGTCTACCAGAACCAGCCGTTCGGGCTGGACCGCGCGCTTGGCTGGCTCGAGCGGCTGATCTACCGCCTGGCCGGGGTTCGGCCGACCGAGGAGATGGGCTGGAAGACCTACGCGGTGGCCATGCTGCTCTTCAACTTCGCCGGCCTGCTGGTGGTCTATCTACTCCAGCGTCTGCAGGGCGTACTGCCGCTCAATCCCCAAGGGCTGGGCGCTGTGTCGCCGGACTCGTCGTTCAACACGGCGGTGAGCTTCGCCACCAACACGAACTGGCAGGGTTACGGCGGCGAGACGACGATGAGCTATCTCACCCAGATGCTCGGGCTCACCGTGCAAAATTTCGTCTCGGCGGCCGCCGGCATGGCGACCCTCGTCGCCCTCATCCGCGGCTTCGCGCGGCGCTCCGCCCAGACGATCGGCAACTTCTGGGTCGATCTCACGCGCACCACGCTCTACATTCTCCTGCCCCTGTCCTTCATCGTGGCGCTGATCCTCGTCTCGCAGGGCGTCGTGCAGACCTTCAAGCCGTACGCGACGGTCGACGTGGTGCAGTCGACGGAGTACGACGAGCCGGTCACCGACAAGGACGGCAAGCCGGTCCTCGACGACAAGGGCCAGCCGAAGACGAAGAAGTCGAAGCTGACCGAGCAGGTGCTGGCGGTGGGGCCGGCCGCCTCCCAGGTCGCGATCAAGCAGCTGGGGACGAACGGCGGCGGCTTCTTCAACGTCAACTCGGCGCACCCGTTCGAGAACGCCACGCCGCTGTCGAACTTCGTGGAGCTGCTCGCGATCCTGGTGAT
>JBGPZN010000161.1:0-7489 GCA_041493815.1 Methylomirabilia bacterium | reverse complement strand
GCTCCAGCACCGCCGCGCTGCCGCACTTGCGGCACTTCATGGCGATCCGCCTGACATCACTGGGCGTAGCTCGATCGTGTCGGCGTCGCTGACTTGCTGGTCGGCGGTGATCAGGTCGTCGCCGCGGATCACCAGGACGGTCTCCGGCAGGATGTCCAGCTCGCGGAGTACATCCTTCACTCGGCGGTTGCCGGGCACCTCGACCTCGCGGCGGGGATTGCGGAGCACGACCTTCATTGGACTTCGTTCGGAGTATACAGGAAGATGTCCGGCATGACCGACCCCCGGCGCGGCCTGGCGCGCGCTCCGTGGCGCACGCTGACGAGCCGCGACGTCTACGCCAACCCCTGGATCCGCGTGCGCGAGGACGTGGCCGAGATGCCCGACGGCCGCACGACGCTGTACGGCGTCGTGCAGTGCAAGCCGTGCGTCGGCGTGCTGCCGTTCCTCGACGAGCGGACGGTGGTGCTGGTCGGCCAGTACCGCTACGTCGCCCGCGACTTCTCGTGGGAGATGCCCACCGGCGCCATTCGCGCCGGCGAGACCGAGGACGCGGCCGTGCAGCGCGAGCTGGCCGAGGAGGCCGGCTACGAGGCCGGGCGGCTCGTCAAGCTCTGCCACTTCCACAGCTCCAAGAGCGTGATGGAGGAGACGGCGCACATCTACGTGGCCGAGGGCCTGCGGCCGGTGACGCGCGACGCCGACGACACCGAGTTCATCGAGGTGCGCCCCTTCGCCTTCGACGAGGTCGTCCGCATGGTCGAGACCTCCCAGATCGTCGACGCGATGACCGTGGTCGCCGTGCTGCACGCGGCCCGCCGTCGCTGAGCGCGTGGGCCCGCGGCTCATCCGCGCGTTCGTGCGAACGCTGCTGGCGGTCTTCTACCGCCGGCTCGACGTCGCCGGCCTCGAGCGGGTGCCGGCCCAGGGACCGCTGATCGTCGCCGCCAACCACCAGAACGGCCTCATCGATCCCATGCTGCTGCTGGCCGCGCTTCCCCGCCGGCTGCGGCCGCTCGCCAAGGCGGGACTCTTCCGGCATCCGATCATCGCGCCGTTCCTTCGCCTCGCCCGCGCGCTGCCGGTCCATCGCCGCCAGGACGCGGGCAGCGACATGGCCGGCAACGCGCTCACCTTCCGCGCCGTGAGCGAGGCGCTCGGCCGCGGGGAGGCGATCCTGATCTTCCCGGAGGGCGTGAGCCAGCCCGAGCCCACGCTCATGACGCTGCGGACGGGCGCCGCCCGGCTGCTGCTGGAAGCCGAGGCGAGTGGGGCGCCGTCCGTCACCCTGCTGCCGGTGGGCCTCGTCCTCACCGAGCCGGGGCGCTTTCGCGCCGGCCACGCGCTGGCCCTCATCGGCCCGCCCGTCGCGACGGCCGACTGTGTGGCGCTACACGCGCGCGATCCGGTCGCCGCCGTCCGCACGCTCACCGACCGCCTCGCCGCCGCGCTGCGACGCCAGATCGTCGAGGCCGAGGACCGCGAGACCTTGCGCCTGATGCGATTGCTGGAGCGCATCTGGCACCAGGAGAGCGGTACCCCGGCCAATCCTCGCTCGGCGGCGTGGCTGCAATCCACCGCCCGCGCGTATCGCTGGCTGCGGTTGACGGCGCCGGCGGAGGTGGAGGATTTTCGGCGCGAGGTGGAGGAGTACGGCCGCGAGCTCGATCGGCTGAGGGTGACGCCGGAGACGGTCGGCCGCGCGTACGCGCCGTCGATCGTGCTGCGCTACGCCGCGCGCGAGATCGTCCCCGTGGTGCTCGGGTTGCCGCTGGCGCTGCTCGGCATGCTGCTCCACACCCTGCCCTACCAGCTCACCCGCCTCGGCATCCGGCTCACGCGGCCCGAGCCGGACGTCGAGGCGACGTACAAGGTCGCGAGCGGCATGGTGATCTTCCCGCTGGCGTGGGCCTTCGAGGCATGGCTGGCCGCGCGATTCGGCGGAGCGTGGCTGGCGGTGCTGCTGCTGCTCGCGCTCGTCCCGGCGGGCTTCCTCGCGCTCGGCTGGCAGGCGCGCCTGCACGACGTCACTCGCGAGGCGACGGCGCTGCTGCACTTCCTGGCCCGCCGCGACCTGCGTGCGCGCCTGCTGGCGCGCCGCCGCGCGCTGGCCGAGGAGCTCGATCGCCTGGCCGCGCGCGTCCCGGCGCCGGTGCTGGCCGGCGAGTCCACGTGACCACGGTCACGGCGATCGCCCCGGCCCGCGGTTGGATCCGGCTGGCGCCGCGGCGTGCCTTGACGCGGTGATCTTCTCGGGCTGAGGGCTTCGACGCTATGGTGGTGAGGATCGCCGGCGGACGGCGGGCCCGGTACCACCGGGAGAATCCCGCGGCGGAGCCGCCCCCTCAGGACACGGCCGTCGTTCAGCTCATCATCAAGTACAAGCTCCCGGTCAGCACGTCGACCAGGCCGGACTTTTCGGACTACGTGGACGACAAGGGGCGTCTCGCGTCCCCGTGGGCGCTAGCGCGAGGCGAGCACGATCGGGCCGGTCGGCGCCGCCACGCCGGGCTCGGGCTCGAGCGTGACGGCGAACTTGCTCGCGGGGCCGCCGGCCGGCTCCACGCGATGCGTGGCCCGGCCGGCGGCGTCGACCTGGAAGGTGCCCGCCGCCTGGGGCGCGGCGCCGCCCAGCGTCCACAGCTCGTAGGCCTTGCCGGCCGGCGCCGGCGGCAGGTTGGCGACGAAGAGCTGACCGCCGGCCGTGTCGTGCCAGATGACTCGACCGCTCGCCTCCGGGCTGGGGCCGGCGCCGCGCAGCTCGACCACGCGCGTGGCCGGATCGCGCAGCAGCTCGACGGCGTTCCGGTACACCGCGACCTGCTCGCGCAGCGCCGCCTCGTTGCGCTGCAGGCGCTCGCGCACGGCCGCCGTCTCCCGCGCCATCTGCCCGAGCCGCGCCTCGTACCGGGAGGCGACGAAGCCGCCGGTGAGCAGCGCGGCCAGCGCGGCGACGGCGCCGGTGGCGGCCGCCCACGGCACCCAGCTCGCGCGCGCCGGGGCGCGACGCGCGCGCCCGTCGGCGGCCACGCGCTGCCGCAGCACCGTCTTGACCGCGGGCGGCGGCACCGCCGGCGTGCCCGCCAGCGCCACGCGCGCCAGCGCTTCCTCGGATTCGCGGAGCGTCGCCGTGCAGCGCTCGCAGCCCTCGGCCAGGTGCGCCTCGAACCGGACCAGGTCGTCGCCGTCCAGCGCGCCGACCGCGTACACCGCCGCGAGTTCGTCGAAGGCCTCGTGGCTCGTCATGGCGCCCGCCTCACGACTTCGCGGAGCCGCTCGAGCCCGAGCCGGATCCGGGTCTTGACCGTGCCGAGCGGCTGCTTGAGCCGCTCGGCGATCTCGGTCTGAGTCAGCCCCGCATAGTATGCGAGCTCGATCGCCTCGCGCTGGGGCGGGGACAGCGTCTGCAGCGCCGTACGGATGACGCCGCGATCCTCGGCGCGCTCGGCCGCGTCGCCGCCGGCCTCGGCCGGGGCTGCGGCCAGGCTCTCATCAACCGGAGGCAGGAACGTCTCGCCGCGCCGGCGCAGGGCGCGGACGCGGTCGATGGCCCGGGTGCGCGCGCGGGTGATCATCCAGGCCTCCGGGGTGCCGCGGGCGGGATCGTAGGTCGGCGCGCCTTGCCAGGCCTCCCAGAAGACGTCCTGCAGCACGTCGGCGGCGTCGCTGCGGTCGCGGACGATGCGCACGATGAGGGGAAACACGAGGGGAGCGTAGCGATCGTAGAACGCACCGAAGGCCTCGCGATCACCGGCCGCCATACGCCGGACCAACGTCTCCCCCGCCATCGCCATGACCGTCCCTGAGTAACAGAGGGCGCGCGGGTTGACAAGACGACCGACACCCGAAGCCCCCGCCTGCTGAGACTACGGACCGACCTGCAATTCCGATTCATCGCGCCCGGGAGCCGGGCCGGGCCGGTGCTATCCTTGGGCGCCGTGAAGTGGGTGCCCGAAACGCGAGCATACGACGAAGCCTTCGACCGGACGGCCGCACCCCGCCCGCACTACCGGAGCCTGGTCTCGACGCTGGAGTCCTTCACCCTCACCGAGATCGACCGGCGCGAGCGGCTGCAGAAGATTTCGCTGGTCGACCAGGGCATCACCTTCACCGTCTACGGCGAGAAGGACGGCATCGAGCGGATCTTTCCGTTCGACTTCGTGCCGCGCATCATCCCGGCTCGCGAGTGGGAGCGCATCGAGGCCGCCCTGATCCAGCGGGTGACCGCGCTCAACCTGTTCATCGCCGACGTCTACGGGGACCAGAAGTGCCTCAAGGACAAGGTGATCCCGGCCGAGCTGGTCCTCTCCCGCAAGGAGTACAAGCGCGAGCTCCTGCACCTGGCTCCGCCCCGGCAGATCTACACGCACGTCGTCGGCACCGACCTCATCCGGAACGATCAAGGTGAGTACCTGATCCTCGAGGACAACTGCCGGTGCCCGAGCGGGGTGTCGTATGTCCTGGAGAACCGCAATCTCTTGCACCGCGTGTTTCCTGAGTTCTTCACGCGCTATCCGGTGCGGCCGATCCGCGATTATCCTCGCCAGCTGCTCGACACGCTGCTGTGGGCGTCGCGGGCCAGCGAGAATCCGGTGGCGGTGGTGCTCACGCCCGGCATCCACAACTCGGCGTACTTCGAGCACTCCTTCCTGGCCCGCGAGATGGGCGTCTTCCTGGTCGAGGGTCGCGACCTCATCGTCGAGGACAGCCACGTCTACATGCGCACCACCGGCGGCCGGCAGCGGGTGGACGTCATCTACCGGCGCGTGGACGAGGACTTCCTCGATCCGCTCACGTTCCGTCGCGACAGCATGCTGGGGGTGCCCGGCCTCATCAATGTCTATCGCGCGGGCAACGTGGCCATCGCCAACGCGCCCGGCGCCGGCGTCGCCGACGACAAGGCCGTGTACGCCTACATGCCGGCGATCATCGAGTACTACCTCGACCAGGCGCCGCTGCTCGGCCAGGTGCCGACCTACGTGGGCCTGCGCAAGGACGACTTCGCGTTCATGCGCGACCACCTCTCCACGCTGGTGGTGAAGACGACCGGCGATTCGGGCGGCTACAACATGCTGATGGGCCCCTTCGCGAGCCGCAAGGAGATCGACGCCTACGCGATGCAGATGAAGAAGGCGCCGGGCAACTACATCGCCCAGCCACTGATCGAGCTGTCGTCCCATCCCACCTGGGTGGACGGCAAGTTCGAGCCACGGCGGATCGACCTGCGGCCGTTTATCCTCTACGGCGAGAGCATCCGCGTGCTGCCGGGCGGGCTCACCCGCGTGGCCCTGCGGCCCGGCTCCTATGTCGTGAACTCGTCGCAGGGAGGCGGCAGCAAGGACACCTGGGTGCTGGCGCCCCGGGGAAGCTGAATGCTCTCGCGGGTCGCCGACGCGCTCTACTGGATGGGGCGCTATCTCGAGCGCGCCGAGAACATCACGCGGCTGCTGCTGGTCACCGAGGACTTCTCGTCGGAGACACAGGGGCTGGCCGAGCAGGTCGCCCAGTCGGCCTGGAAGGACCTGCTGGCCATCTTCCCGTCGGCCCAGGTGGCGCCGCCGGCCTCGGCGTTCGCGCCGATGTCCCAGGCGTACCTGGCCGGCTTCTTCCTCGACCTCGCCAACAAGTACTCGGTCATCTATTCCCTGCGGCGCGCGCGCGAGAACGCGCGCTCGGTCCGGGAGGCGCTCACCGTCGAGGTGTTCCTGGCCCTGAACGAGACGTTCCGGGCGCTGGAGGCGCACGCGCGGCGCGGGCTGTCGGATCCGACGTCGCTCCGCGACGCGCTCTCTACCACCCACAAGGGGCTCTTCACCATCGGCGGCGCCATCGAGCTGACGTTCACCCGCGACGAGGGCTGGCTCTTCCTCAAGCTCGGCGAGTCGCTGGAGCGCATCTACCGTACCGCGCTCGTCCTGCGGGCGAAGCTGCCGGGCCTGGCCGCCGCCGAGCCGCGCGCCGACGTCGCGCTCTATTACTCCCAGTGGCGGACGCTGCTGCGGGCGCTCGGCTCGCTCGAGAACTATCGACGCTCGTACGGCGCCCGGCTGGAGCCCGAGCTGGTGGTGCCGTTCCTGCTCCTCGACCCGCACACGCCGCGCTCGCTGCGCTACGGGATGGAGGCGGTGAAGGGGTACCTGGAGCGCATCGGCGGCGGCGACGAGACGACGACCGTTCTGAGATTGATCGGACGGCTGCACGCCGAGCTCTGCTACCGCGACGAGCCCCTGGGGGCCGACTCCGCCGACGCCGCGTTCCTCGACCGCGTGGTGGACACCATGGCCCAGACCCACGAGGCGCTGGCCGCGCAGTACTTCGCCACCTGACGATGCTGCTCGAGATCGAGCACCGCTTCTCGTTCGAGTACGACGCCTACATCAGCGAGTCGTTCATGGAGCTGCACGTGCAGCCCAAGACGACCGGCGACCAGACCGTCAACTCGTTCGTCCTCGCGGTGGGACCGCCGACCCGCGTCCACCGGTACCTCGACTGGAACGACAACGTCACCCACCACTTCACGATCACGCGCTTCCACGACCGGATCGAGGTGGCGAGCCGCTCGCTGGTCAGCACCCATCCGGCGGCGCCGCCGCTGGCCTCGCTCACCGATCCGGTGCCCGTCCGCGGCGTGCCCTACCCGTTGCTCGACTTCCTGGCCTTCGGCGGGCCGGTGAGGCTCACGCCGGCGCTGCGGGCCGCGCACAAGAGGGCCACGCCGGCCCGGGGGGTCGGCCTCGGCGCGCGCGTGATGGCGCTCGCCCACCATCTCGCGTCGCGGTTCGAGTACCAGAAGGACGTGACGAAGTACGACTCGACCACCGAGGACTTTCTCAAGATCGGCGCCGGAGTCTGCCAGGACTTCGCCCACCTCATGCTGGGCCTGCTGCGGCTCAGCCAGGTGCCCTGTCGCTACGTGAGCGGTTACCTGCACGTGGAGGGCAAGCGCCGCGAGCCCTCCCAGAGCCACGCCTGGATCGAGTTCTGGGCGCCCTCGCACGGCTGGATCCCGTACGATCCGACGCACGATCGCCCGATCGACGAGCGCTACGTCGTCGTCGGCCACGGCCGGACCTACGACGACGTGCCGCCCAACAAGGGCATCCACCGCGGGGTCGCCCAGGAGACGCTGCGCGCCGAGGTCCACACGCAGCCGTCCGCGGCCAAGGGGCTGCCCCAGCTCACCACCGAGACGCGGCCGATTCCGCTGCAGACCTTCCGCGAGGCCCCGGCTCGCCGGCCGACGTCGGCCGCGCTGCCGCCCGAGGACGACCAACAGCAACAACAGCAGCAGTGACGGCGCCGCGCACCACCGTCGACGCGTTCACTCGATCGGGATCTTCACGCTGACCGCGCCGCGGAGGTCGCCCACCGCGTACCCCGTGGCCCGATCCATTGGATAGAGCTCCTTGAGCGCCTCCGCCACGCCCGGCGCCAGCTTGTCGGGCGCACCGTGGCACTGCAGGCAAACCGGCCCCGCGATGAAGATCGG
>JBGPZN010000568.1:0-2385 GCA_041493815.1 Methylomirabilia bacterium | reverse complement strand
GGCGGCGCCGAGCGTCTGATGCACGACGTCGGCGGCCACCGCCTTGGAACCGGCGACGCCGGCCACGCCCAGCGTGGCCAGGAACGTCCAGTTGATCAGCAGGTAGAGCGCGGTGACGAAGGCCAGGCTCCAGACCAGCGCCCGGACCATGGTGCGCCCGGGATCGCGCAGCTCGCCCGAGAGGTACGCCGCCTCGTTCCAGCCCCCATAGGTGAGCAGCACGAACACCATGACGAGGCCGAACGCCCCCGACGACGCGGGGGCGCCGCCGTTCGCCGCGGCCGCCGCCGCCGGCTCGGCCACCAGGCCCGCGAGCGCGATCAGCAGGATGCCGGCGATCTCGAGGGTGGTGAGCACGTTCTGCGTCGTGGCACCCTGCCGCACGCCCGCGATGTTCGTCGCGGTGAGGATCGTCACGATCAGGCCCGCATAGAGCGGCGAGCCCCAGGCGCCGAGCGAGAGCAGCTCGGCCGCGTAGTCGCCGAGCACGAAGGCCAGCAGCGCGATGGCCCCGGTCTGCACGACGGTGAGCCGCGCCCACGCGAAGAGGAAGCCGAGCCGGCGCCCGAACGCGCGCGTCAGGTAGTGATAGTCGCCGCCGGTGTTCGGGTAGGCGGAGGCCAGCTCGGCGTAGCAGAGCGCGCCGAGCAGCGACACGAGGCCGCCGGCCAGCCACGCCAGCAGCGCGACGCCGGCGCTGCCGGCGTGCTCGGCCACCAGCGACGGCGTGCGGAAGATGCCGACGCCGACGATCGTGCCGACGATCAGCCCGATGGCGTCGCGCAGGCTGAGCACCGCTCGCGGAGACGTGTCGACGAAGCTGCTCATGGAGGACGGCGGGTCAGGCTGTCGTCAGCGGCGTCCGTCGCGGGCCGCCGCCAGCAGCGTCCACAGGCGGGCCGGCGTCACGGGAATCTCGCGGATCGTCACGCCCAGATCGGCCACGGCGTCCTCGATCGCGTTGGCGATGGCCGCCGCGCCGCCGATGGCGCCGCTCTCGCCGACGCCCTTGGCGCCGAGCGGATTGATGGTCGAGGGGTGCTCGTCGAGCGCCACCGCCAGCGGCGGCAGCACGTCGGCGCGCGGCAGCGCGTAGTCCATCAGGCTGCCGGTCAACAGCTGGCCCTCGCTGTCGTACACGATCTCCTCGAGCAGCCCGGCCGCGATGCCCTGGGCGGCGCCGCCCTGCAGCTGGCCCTCGACGATCGCCGGATTGATGGCGCGGCCGGGGTCGTGGACGATCGCGTAGGCGGCCAGTCGGGTGGCGCCGGTGTCGACGTCGACCTCGACGGCGGCGGCCTGCACGCCGAACGCCCACGTCACCGTGTCGGGATAGAAGTACGTGCACGCGTTGAGCGTCGGATCGGCGGTGCCGCGCAGCGCCCGGGACTTCACGGCCACGTGGGCCAGGCGGCCGAGCGGCAGCGCGCGATCGGGCAGGCCGGTCACGAACGCGCGGCTGGCCTCGATGCGCACGTCCTCGACCGCGCACTCGAGCAGCTCGGCGGCGACGCGCGCGGCCTTGCCGCGCACCTCGCGGGCGGCGCCGGCGACGGCGGGGCCGGTGTTGACCATGACCCGGCTGCCCCCGGTGCCCATGCCGATCGGGAAGCGCTCGGTGTCGCCACCGACGACGATCACGTCGTCGAACGCGGCGCCGAGCTCGGTCGCGGCCACCTGCGCCAGCGTCGTGGCGTGGCCCTGCCCCTGCGCGGCGACGCCGACCATCACGTAGACTTTGCCGCTGGGATCCACGCGCACGGTGGCGCCCTCGTACGGTCCGAGCCCGGTGCCCTGGGCATAGCAGGCGACGCCGACGCCGATGCGCCGCGCGCTCGCCGCCTGCGCCTTCTGGCGACGCCGCCAGCCGTCGTAGTCGAGCAGCGCCAGCGCGCGCTCGAACGCGGCGGGGAAATCGCCGGGGTCGTAGGTCATCGCCACGCCGTCTTTGTAGGTGAGCCCCGGGCGGTAGGGCATCTCCTCGGCCCGCACCAGGTTGCGGCGTCGCAGCTCGGCCGGGTCGAGGCCGAGCCGGCGCGCGGCGAGGTCCATGAGGCGCTCCATCACGAAGACCGCCTCGGGCCGGCCGGCCGCTCGATAGGCGGCGTTGGCCATCTTGGTGGTGACCACGCTGCTGCCGCGGGCACGGTACGCCGGCACCCGATACGGCCCCGGCAGGTGATTGACCGTGTTCATCGTGAGCCCGTCACCCTGCGCGGGATAGGCGCCGACGTCGGCGAGAAACGACGTCTCGAGCGCGACGATGCGTCCCTGGCCGGTGAGCCCGATCCGCGCGTCGTGGACCTGGTCGCGGTCGTGGCCGAGCGCCATGAAGTCCTCGCGCCGGCTCTCGATCCACTTCACCGGCCGTCCCAGCCGCAGCGC
>JBGPZN010000535.1:0-2583 GCA_041493815.1 Methylomirabilia bacterium | reverse complement strand
GTTCTCCACCAGGACGCGGTGCCGGGCCTTCTGGTCGGGCACCCAGTCGCTGAGGAGGTCGAACAGCACCGCGTCGTCCGGGAGCTGCTTCGTCTGCTCGGTCGGGTGCGGCCAGTCGCTGCCCCACACGCACCGTTCGGGCGCCGCCTTGGCGTACGCGCGCGCCACCGCGCTGGAGTCCGCGTAGGTCGGCGCACCGACCTTGGTGTCGCCGTAGGCGCCGGACAGCTTGACCCACGTGCGGCCCTTGTCCATCAGCGCCCGGACCTTGGCGTAGAGCGGATGGTTGACGCCGTCGGGCTGCGGGATGTGAGCCAGGTGATCGAAGACGATGGGCGACGGCACGCGCTCGAGGATCGGCATGACCTCCATGATCTTCGCGGCCGGCGCGTTGATCTGGATGTGCCAGCCGAGGTCGTTGATCCGCTTGGACAGCGGCTCCATCATCTCGGGCGTCGTGGCCCCCACCTGGGCGAGGTTGAAGCGGATGCCACGGACACCGAGCGCGTGCATGCGCTTGAGCTCCTCGGTCGACACGCTGTCGTTGACGACCGCGACCATGCGGGCGGTCGGCCCGAACGCCGCCAGCGCGTCGAGGTGACAGCGGTTGTCGGTGCCGTACGTCGAGGGCTGCACGAGTACGTTGCGCGTCGTCCCGATGCGCTTCTGGAGCGCGCGATAGTCATCCACGAGCGCGTCGGCCGGACGCAGCGTGGCCTTGGGATCGACCGGGTACTTCGCGTCGTAGATGTGGTGATGGCAGTCGGTGGCGTTGACCGGCGCCTTCAGCTTGGGCGCGTCGGTGCCCGCCGACCACTTGACCGACTGAGCGGCCGCGGGACGCGCGTGGCCGGCGACCAGCGCCGCCGCGGAGACGATCTTCAGCACTTCGCGCCGGTTCCAGGACTGTGGGCTCATCGCGTCCTCCTCACGGCCACGGCCTCGTGACCTGCCCCGCGAGCCTATCACGCACGGGCCCGTTCTTGTCCCACCGGCTCTGATTCGCGTCATGCGGATCAGATGGCCGACGATGCTCCGGCCGACTCCGGGTGGCTCACCTACGGCAACGGCACGCTGTTCCTCAGTACGCCGTTCAACCAGATATCCCGCCGATTCCGAGCCCGCCGTCGGCCTCGCGGATGTCGGGCGCGGGTCTCATCGTGCGATCGAAGCCACGAGGCCCCGGGTCAGGTACCGCCGCAGCACGAGGGCGAGCAGCGCCGGCGGGATGATCGCGAGGATCACGCAGGCGGCGAGGAGCGCGTGGCTCACGGCGGGGTTCGTCGCCACGGCGGCCAGCAGCACGGGCATGGTCTGCGCGGCGATGGTCTGCGTGAGCAGGAGCGCGAAGAGGAACTCGTTGTAGGCCGTCATGAACGCGAAGGCGGCCGCGGCGACGAGGCCGGGCGCCGCGCACGGCACCACCACACGCACCAGCGTCTGGAACCGCGAGCAGCCGTCGAGCAGCGCCGCCTCTTCCACCTCCGCGGGCAGGTACCGGAAGTAGACCGAGAGGAAATAGATCGTGAACGGGAACGTGAACGCGAGGTAGACGAGGATGAGCGCCCGGTACGTATCGAGGAGGTCGAGCTGCTGGACGATCGCGTAGAACGGGATGGCGACGGCCACGGCCGGCATCAGGCGGCTGATCAGGATGAACGCGTAGCTGGAGCGCCGGCCGTGGAACCGCAGGCGGGCGAAGCTGTAGGCGGCCAGCGCGCCGAACACGACGTTCGCCGCCATCACCGACATCGCCACGATGAAGCTGTTGCGGAGCGCGGGCAGCAGCAACCGGACTTCCTGGGACGTCTGCCACACGAAGATCCCGTGCCGCGCCGGGTCCCGCGGGAGCTGGCCGGTGAAGATGAAGGTGTAGTTCGCCAGCGTCGGCGGCGTCGGCACGAACACCGGGGGCCGGCGCGTCAGCTCCGCTTCACCCGCGAAGCTGCAGATCAGCATCCAGACGAACGGCGCGAGGATGAAGAACGCCACGCCGAGGCAGGCGACATTCAGCGCCGCCCGCTCGAGCCGCCGGGCTCGCCCGCCCGTCACGCGGCGTCCTCCGAGCGGAACGCCCGCAGATAGATCATCACGAGGCCCAGGAGCATCACGCCCAGGATGAGCGCGAGCGCGGCACCGTGGCCGAGGTTGAGGAACCGGAAGATCTCGGTGTAGGCGTACCAGCCGATGATCGCGGTGGCGTCGGCGGGGCCGCCGCCGGTCATCACGTAGACGAGGTCGAAGGTGGCGATCGCGACGATCGTCTCGTAGATGAGCACCAGCGCGAGCGTCGGCTTGAGATAGGGCAGCGTGACGAAGCGAAAGGCCTTCCAGCGGCCGGCGCCGTCGATGTGGGCGGCGTCGTACAGCGCGGGCGGGATCACCTGGAGCGCCGCCACCAGGAACACCGCGGCGAGCGGGCCCTGCTTCCACACGTGCGCGACGACCATGCACAGGCGCGCGGTGAAGGTCTGGCTCATCCACGGGACGTAGCGATTCACCACGCCGGTGACGAGCAGCAGGCCGTTGAGGACCCCGTAGTCGCCGTCGAAGATCCACCGCCAGATGATGCCGCTGATGACG
>JBGPZN010000589.1:0-2271 GCA_041493815.1 Methylomirabilia bacterium | reverse complement strand
GGCCGGCACCTCGCGATGGTCGATCGCTCGCAGCCGCTCGGCCTCGTGCCACGAGGCCTGCAGCGCGGCGTAGCAGCGCTCGATCGTGACGTCGGGGGCGTGGGCGGCCAGCACGGCGTGCAGGTAGGCGACCGTGGAGCGGACGGTCTTGCCGTTGATCTCGACCGTCGGCAGCCGCTCGCGCTCGAAGTGTACGAGCGTGTCGAAGAGGTCGAAGAAGACCGATGTGTAGGCCACTAGAGCGGTTTCCTCTTCGCGTACCCCTCGCTGAGCCCGTGCCAGTGCGTGATCCGCTCCTCGCCATAGCGCCAGCAGAGGTTCACCTCGCGGCCCTCGCGCAGGTGCAGGAAATCCACGAGGCCGAGTCCCAGGTCCTTCGGCACGCCGCCCATCCTCTGGATCGCCGCCAGCCCCTCCTGCGCCGTGCGCGCGCTGCGATCGAGCCGCTCGCGGGTGGCTCGCCAGGCGGCCTGGTCCACGACGCCACCGCCGGCCATCGTGATCCGCTGCTGCTCCCGCTCCAGCCACGCGCGCGCCTCGCCGCCCTCGGCGTGCGCGGCCATGACGCGCTCCATGATCGGCGTCAGGCGCGGAATGAGCCGCTCGACCTCCTCGGGGCCGAAGTAGCGGTCAGACACGGCGCAACGCCAGTCCCTGCTCGACGAACACGGCGTGGACTTCCCGGGGCCCGTGTACGCCGCGCGTGAGCGTGAGCTCGATGTCGGCGGTGCGACTGGGACCCGTGATGACGTTGATCGACGCACCCCGCCACGGCGGCGCCGTTCCGTCGTGCCAGGCCTCCAGCACGAGGCCCGCCTGCACGAGCGACTCGACCAGCACCTCGCGGTCGAAGACGGCGACGTGGCACGCCGGCAGCAGCGACGCCGAACGCGGGCGCCCGGCCCCGGAGACGACCACCAGGCTGCCGGTCTCGGCCACGGCCAGGTCCGCGCCGGTCACGCCGAGGTCGGCCGCCGCGGCCAGCGCCCGCCGCCGCTCACGCTCGTTGCCGGCGACCTCCGCGTCCGGGGCGGCGACGGCCTCGAACCCCCGCGTCGTCAGCGGCGCCACGACGTCCAGGCCGAGCGCGCCGGCATGCCACGCGACGACCCGGCGCACGCCGCGCTCGCTCGCGATGCGCGCGACGGCCTCGGACGCCTCGCGCACGTCGGGCACGCGGTGGAACACGCCGCCCACGCGCTCGAACTCGTGCTGGAAGCGCTGGAGGTTCTCACGCCAGCGCTCCGAGAGCTCGCGGCGCAGGACGTCGAGCCGCTCGCGCGGTCGGGCCGGGCGAACCGACGGCGCCATCGGGGCCAGCTCGCGCGTGCGACCCATCTCGGCCCGGATCCGGTCGAAGAACTCGGCCCGGCTGGTCACCGGCGCCCCGCGCGCTCGAGCTCGGCCCAGCGCTCCTGGAAGGTGCGCGCGGCGATGGGTGGCAAGTCGCGCGTGCGCGTCCAGTCACTGAAGACGAGCGGCACCCGGCGGATGACGTCGCCCCGGACGAAGGGCCGCTGCACCAGTCGAGCGAGCCGCGCGGCCACCCGATAGAGCGCCGGGTGCTGCAGCAGCCGGCCCAGCGCGCCGAAGACGACGCGCTCCGACCACGGCGCGATGCGTCGCTCGCTCACGTCCTTGCGCAGCTCGATCAGCATCCGCGGAATGTCGATGCGCACCGGGCACGCCTCGAGGCACGCCCCGCACAAGGACGACGCGTGGGCGAGATCCTTGACCGACTCCGTGCCGTTCAGCATCGCGGTCAGGAGAATGCCGATCGGCCCCGGGTAGGTGTAGCCGTAGGCGTGGCCGCCGATCTGCCGGTACACCGGACACACGTTGAGGCAGGCGCCGCAGCGCAGGCAGGACAGGGCCTCGCGGAGCGGGCCGGCGATCTGCCGGATGCGGCCGTTGTCGAGCAGCACGAGGTGGAACTCCTCGGGCCCCTCCAGCTCGCCGCCCCGGCGAGGGCCGTCCACGAGCGAGGTGTAGACGGACAGCTTCTGGCCCGTCGCGCTCTTGGCCAGGATTGCCAGGAACACCGCGAGGTCGGTCATCGACGGAATGACCTTCTCGACGCCCATCACGGCCACGTGCACGCGCGGCAGCGAGGTCACCATCCGGCCGTTGCCCTCGTTGGTCACCAGCACGATGGTGCCGGTGTCGGCGACGCCGAAGTTGGCGCCGCTGATCCCCAGGTCGGCCTGCAGGAATTTCTCGCGCAGCTCCTCCCGGGCGATCCGCGTCAGCACCTCGGGGTCGGCCACGGTC
>JBGPZN010000183.1:0-6855 GCA_041493815.1 Methylomirabilia bacterium | reverse complement strand
CCCACCGCCGACCTCCGGGTCGGGCGGGGCGGCGAGATCAAGAAGCTGCCGCCGGTGGCGCTCGGGATTCGCTCGCGCGCCGCGGCGCTGCTCGTCGCCGCCGCCGCCGACCTGGGCGGGCGCGCGCGGCTGGACGCCGCCCCCGAGCGCATCGCGGTAGTCGCGGGTACCGCGCTGGGCGGCGTCGAGGAGCTGGAGCACGCGCTCGCCGGCGACGGCGGCGCGCGGAGGGCGCTCGACGCGCTCTACGACAGCCCGGCCCACGCGCTGGCGGCGTGGCTGGGCGCGCGCGGTCCCGTGCTGACGGTGTCCTCGGCGTGCGCCTCGGGCGCCATCGCGCTCGGTCTCGGCGCCGATCTGCTGCGCGAGGGCGCGGCCGACCTCGTCGTGGCCGGCGGCTACGACGTCCTCTGCCGCTTCGTGATGCGCGGGTTCGACGCTCTGCGCTCGCTCGCGCGCGAGCGGGTGCGGCCGTTCGATCGGCGGCGCACCGGTCTGCTCCTGGGTGAGGCGGCCGGCCTGGTGCTGCTCGCGCGCGAGCGCGACGCCCGCGGTCCCCGCCTCGGACGGCTGCTCGGCCACGGCAGCGCCAGCGACGCCTCGCACATCGCCGCGCCCGACGCCCAGGGGCGGGGGCTGGAGGCGGCGATCCGGGCGGCGCTGGCCGCCGGCGACGTCGACGTCGCCGACCTCGACTTCGTCAGCGCGCACGGTACCGGCACGGTGCTCAACGATCGGATCGAGACGGCGGTGCTGCGGCGGGTGCTCGGCGCCCGCGCCGGGGCGGTGCCGGTGAACTCGATCAAGGGCGCGCTCGGCCACACCATGGGGGCCGCCGCCACGCTGGAGGCGATCATGTGCCTGCTGGCGGCACGCGACGGCTGGATCCCTCCCACGGTCGGCTACGAGGAGCCGGACCCGGCCTGCGACCTCGACTACGTGGCGGGCGTGTGCCGAGCGGCGCGGCCCCGGCGGATGCTCAGCACGTCCCTCGGCTTCGGAGGCTGCAACGCCGCGCTCGTGCTCGAGGGGGCGGCGTGATGACCGCGGGCGTGTGCGTCGCGGCCGTGGGACTATTGACGGGCTGGGGGGAGGGTATCGCGGTGCTGCCTGCGGATGCGCGCGCCGCCGCCGCGGGCCGCGCGGTGATCCCGCTCGAGCGTCCGGCCCTGGCCGGCGACCGGTTCCGGCGAGCGACGCGTGAGTGCCTGCTGGGGGTCGCGGCCGTCGAGGCGATGCTGCGGGACGGCGGAATCGACCGCGAGGCGATCCGTGGCGCGGCCACGGCGGTTGTCTTCGTGACGGCGGCGGCCTATGGCGCGTCGAACGCCGAGTGGCTGGCCGGCCAGGCGGGGACGCTGCACTTTCCCTATACGGCCCCCAGCGTGCTGCCGGGCGAGGTTGCAATCGAGTTCGGGCTGACCGGACCCTATGTCATCCTGATCGGCGGCCCTGCCGCCACGGTCGATGCGCTCTGGCAGGCCGGGCGGCTGGTGGCCGGCGGGCAGTGCGAGCGCGCGCTGGTGCTCGCCGTCGAGACGTTCGCGGAGTGCGAGGCGCTGTGGCGCCGGGCCCGCTGGACCCTGCCCGGGCCGATGGTCGAGTCGGCGGGTTGCGCGCTCCTCGGACGTGGCGACACGCTGCCGGTGTACCGGGCCGCCGGCGCCCCGACGTCGCTCGAGCGTGTGGTCGAGGCGCGGGCGGGCCGGACGCTGGCGTGTGCCCCGCTGGTCGCGCTCGCGCTCGCGCGCGGGGACGGCAGCCGCCCGGCCCTCGTGAGCGGGACGTGGCGGGGGCGCACGGCGACCATCGAGCTGGCGATCGCCGGACGAGCAGCCCGGGTGTGACGGACGACACGCGCAGGAGGGCCATGCAAGACAAGGAAGTGTTCGACGAGTTGAAGACGATCCTGGTCTCGCGGCTGAAGTTCGATCCGCGTCGCGCCGCCGACGTGGTCCAGAGCACGCCGCTGCCCAAGGGCGTGGAGGGGTCCATCGGCCTCGACTCACTGGACTTCATCGAGCTGTCGATCGCGATCGAGGAGCGCTTCGGCGTCGTGGTGGACGAGTCCGAGAACCTCAGCGCGCACTTCGCCTCGTTCGACACGCTGTCGCGCTTCGTCGCGGGGCGGCTCGGCGCCGCATGAGGCGCGTCCTCGTCACCGGGCTCGGCGCCGTCAGCCCCTTCGGCGCCGGGGTGAAGACGTACTGGGCGGGCCTCGCGGCCGGGACCTGCGCCATCCGCCCGCTCTCGCTCATCGACGCCACCGGCTTTCGCTGCCGCATCGCCGCCGAGGTTCCGGACGTCGGCGCCGGCTCCGCGCGCCGCTCGCGCGCCGACCGGCTGGCGCTCGGCGCGGCCGCCGAGGCGCTCGAGGACGCCGGGCTGGGCACCGCCGACCGCGCGAGCGCGGCCCTCGTCGTCGGCGCCGTGGGCGGCGGCATGCTCGAGGCCGAGAGCTGGTACTGGGCGCGGGCGCGCGGCGAGCGGCTGCCCCGCTGGGCGGCCTCGCTGCGGGCGATGCTGCCGGCCGCGCACGCCGAGGCGCTCGCGCACCGGCTGCGCCTGGGCGGCCCGCGTCACACGGTCGTCACCGCGTGCTCGTCGGGCGCGGTGGCGCTGGCCGAGGCCGCCGAGCTGATCGCCGACGGCGTGGTCGACGTGGCCCTGGCGGGCGGCGTCGACGCGCTGACCCGGATGTGCTTCATGGGCTTCAACGCGCTGAAGCTCCTCGATCCCGAGCCCTGCCGGCCCTTCGATCGCGACCGCCGCGGCATGTCGATCGGCGAGGGCGCGGGGTTCGTCGTGCTGGAGGCCGCCGAGCACGCGCGGGCGCGCGGGGTGCGGCCGCACGCGGAGCTGGCCGGGTACGGCACGACGACCGACGCCTACCACGTCACGGCGCCGCAGCCCGAGGGCGAGGGGATGGCGCGCGCGATGCGGGCGGCGCTGGTCGCCGGCGGCGTGGCGCCGGACGCGATCGGCTACGTCAACGCCCACGGCACCGGCACGCCCCAGAACGACCGCATCGAGGCGCGCGCCCTCGCGCAGGTCTTCGGGGCCGGGCGCCCGCTGGTCAGCTCGACCAAGTCGATGATCGGCCACACGATGGCGGCGGCCGGCAGCCTGGAGGCCGTGGCAACGATCCTGGCGCTGACCCACGAGACCATCCCGCCCACGGCGACCCTGCTCACGCCCGATCCCGAGGTCGAGTTCGACTGCGTGCCGCGCGTGGCCCGGGAGCTTGCGGTCGAGCACGCGATCTCCAACTCGTTCGGCTTCGGCGGGCAGAACATCACCCTGCTCTTCCGGCGCGCCTGAGTCGATGCCGCAGTTGCAGCGACGCGAGGTCGTCATCACCGGCGTGGGCGTGGTCAACGCCGCCATCGTGGGCGCCTCGCTAGCGCTCGGCGCGTGGCTGCGCGAGCCGCGGCCGGCGGCGCGCTCGGGGGCCGGCGGGGCCCGCCCGACCGTGCGGCTGCCGGAGGCCACGCTGGCCGGGCTGATCGATCCCGACGAGGCACGACGTCTGGCCCGCGTGTGCCGGCTCACGATCGCCGCCGCTCGCTTTGCCGTCGCCGAGGCCGGTCTGGACCCGGCCGCGGGACTCGGGCTCGTCGTCGGCAGCGAGCTGGGCGACTTCACCTCGACCATCGCCTTCGCCGACGGGTACCTCGCGCGGGGGCCGGCCGGGCTCTCGCCGCTGCTCTTCCCCAACACGGTGATGAACACGATGGCCGCGACCACGGCGATCGCCGTCGCCGCGCGCGAGCGCACGCTCACCCTCAACGTCCCCACCGTCGCGGGCGAGCTGGCGATCGCGCGAGCGACCGCCGCGGTGGCGAGCGGCCGCGCGGACGCCGTCCTGGCCGGCGGCGTCGACGAGCTCGACCCGCTGGTGGCCGAGATGCTCGACGCGCTCGGTGACGACGGCGTGCGCGGCGAGGGGGCGACGTTCCTCATGCTGGAGGCGGAGCGCGTGGCCCGCGCGCGGGGCGCGCGCGTGCTCGGCCGGATCGCGGGGGCGGCCTGGCGCTCGCTGCCGGCGCGCCCGTGGGGCGTGGGCCGGCGCGTGGCCTCGCGCGCGATCGCCGAGGCGCTGGCGCAGGCCGGGCGGCCGGCGCCGGACTGGCTGTACGCTTCGGCCAGCGGCGACGCGACGCGCGACGCCTGGGAGTCGCGCGTGCTGTCGGCGGCGCTCGGCTCGCAGCGGGTCCCGTCGGTCTCGCTCGCCGCGCTGATCGGTCATCACGCCGGCCTCGGCGCCCTGCACGTGGCGGCGGCGGCGTGGACGGCGCGCGCGGGGCTGTTGCCCGCGATCGGCGGTGGGGCGGAGCCGGTGGCGGGTGGTGGTCTCGTCCACGGGCTCGGCCGGGGCGGTGGTCACGTCGCGTTGATGGTGGAGGCCGCGTGACCGCGGTGATCGTGATTCCGGTGTTCGACGAGTCGGCGACGATCGGGCGCGTGGTGGCCGCCGCGCGCGCCTACGGGCCGGTGCTCGTCGTCGACGACGGCTCGCGCGACGACGGCGGCACCGTCGCGGCCGCGGCTGGGGCCGAGGTCCTGCGCCACGCCCGGCGCCTCGGCAAGGCGCAGGCGCTGCTGAGTGGCATCGCGGCGGCCCGCCGGCGCGGCGCCTCGGTCGTCGTCACCCTGGACGGCGACGGCCAGCACGACCCGGCGGCCATCCCTGCACTGCTCGAGGCCGCGGGCCGGGCTCCGCGCGCGGTGATCGTGGGCAACCGACTGGCCGGTCCCGGCACGCTGCCGGCGGCCCGCCGCAACGCCATGCGGGTGGCGAGCTTCTTCGCCAACTGGACGAGCGGGCTCGCGGTGCGCGACAGCCAGTCGGGGTTTCGCGTCTATCCGGTCGGGCTCTTCGACGAGGTGTGCACGCACCGGGGCGGCTTCGTGTTCGAGACCGAGATCCTGCTGGCCGCCGCCGCGGGCGGGTGGACGGTCGAGGAGATCGGCGTGGGGGCGATCCCGCGCGGCGGCCAGCGCAGCCGCTTCCGCCCCGTGCGCGATGGGGTGGCGATCGGCGGCTTTCTGGCCGGCCGGGTCATCGCCCGGTGGGCGCGCGAGGTGCGCACCGTCATCGGCGAGCTGTTCGCGGTCTTCGAGCCCGACCGGCTGGCCACCCGCCACGCGGAGATCCTCGAGGCGGCGTTGCCCTACGCGGATTCGCCGGCGCGGTGGAGCGCGGCGTTCGGTGCCGCCGCGGCCCGGCGGGCCGGCCTGCGCCTGGGCACCATCTGGCGGGACGGCCGCGAGCGCGGCCTCGGCGCCGCCGCGGTGGCCACGCTGGCGGCGCCGCTGACGCTGCCGCTGCTGCTGGTGCAGACGGTCGCCGGCGATCGGCTGCCCGACGTGATCACACCGCTGGTCGACGCGCTCTACGGCGAGGCGCCCGGATCGTCGGGTGAGCGTGACGAGCTGGCGCGGCCGCGCGCGGCGGCCGACGCGGTGGCGGAGCGGTCATGACCGGCGCCAGCTACGACGTCGCGGTCATCGGGGGCGGCCCCGGCGGCTCCACCGTCGCTACGCACCTGGCCCGGGGCGGCCTCAGCGTGGGCCTGTTCGAGCGCGAGATGTTCCCGCGCTTCAAGGTCGGCGAGTCGCTGGTGCCGGCCACCATGCTGCTACTCGAGCGCCTCGGCGCGCTGGAGCCGATCGCCGAGGGCGGCTTTCAGATCAAGTACGGGGCGACCTTCCACGACCAGGACACCGACCTCGGCACCAGCTTCTACTTCCTGCAGGGCATGCCGTGGCCCAACTGGACCTACAACGTGCCGCGGGCGGAGTTCGACACCATCCTGCTCGAGCACGCGCGCAAGCAGGGCGTGCACGTGCACCAGCCGGCCACCGTGAGCGGCGTCGCCCTCGACGCCGGGGGCGTCACGCTCGACGCCGAGCACGACGGCCAGCGTGTGGCCCACCGGGCCCGCTTCCTCGTCGACGCCAGCGGGCGCGACGGCTTCGTGGCCGGGCGCCTGGGCCGCCGCCAGCGCGTGCCCAACCTCGGCAAGGTCGCGCTGTTCGCCCACTACCAGGGGGCCGATCGCTTCCCGGGCATCGAGGAAGGCAACATCCGCATCTACCTGTTCGAGTGCGGCTGGTTCTGGTGGATCCCGTTCACCAACGACGTCACCAGCGTGGGCGCGGTGCTCCACGCTCGCGCGGTGCGCGAGCATCGCGGCACGCCCGAGCAGCTCTTCGAGGCGATGGTGCGCCAGTGCCGCGCGGTGCACGAGCACCTGGCGGCGGCCGAGCGGGTGACGCCGATCCACCGCGCGGCGAACTTCGCCTACACCAATACGCCGGTCGTCGGCGACCGCTTCCTGTGCGTCGGCGACGCCGTCGCCTTCATCGATCCGATCTTCTCCAGCGGCGTCTTCATCGCCATGCGCTCGGCCGAGCTGGCCGCCGAGTCGATCCTCGGCGCGTTCGCGGCCAACCGCTTCTCGGCTCGGTGCTTCGGCGCCTACGAGCGCCGCGTTCGGCGCGGCATGGCGCCGTTCTTCAAGTTCATCCACAAGTACTACGAGCCGGCGTTCCTCGACCTGTTCCTGCGCCCCAACAACGCCTTCGGCATGGTCACGGCCGTCCTCAACGTCCTCTCCGGCGGCAGCTTCATCCGCATGCCCCTGCGCGTCCGCTTCGGGCTCGCACTCCTCTTCACCCTGGCCCGCATCAACGTCTGGGTTCGACGCCGCGCGGGACACCCGGTGGAGTCGAGGTTGGAATGGTAGTGCGAGCTGAGCCGCCGCCGCGGGGGCGAGGCGAGCCTGTAGATTTAGGAGTGCGAGCTGAGCCGCCGCCGCGGGGGCGAGGCGAGCCCGCAAATCCTAAATT
>JBGPZN010000299.1:0-4668 GCA_041493815.1 Methylomirabilia bacterium | reverse complement strand
GCAGCAGCGGGATGACGCGCAGCATGGTCTGGTCACGGCGAATGAAGATGTCGTCCAGGGCCGGCTTCACCAGCCACGCGATCGCCCCCTCCATCGACGCCACGACCAGGGCCAGCACGCCGCCGACAATCAGCGCGGCCAGGTAGGGCCGCATGAGCGGCAGCAGCCGGCGGTACACGGCCAGCGCGTGGCTCATGCCCCCTCGTCCGTGGCGACGAGGCGGCGATAGAGCGCCTCGGTGGCGTCGAGCTTCGCGCGCAACGAGAAATGCGCCTCCACGCGCTTGCGACCGGCGCGCGCCATGGCCTGGGCGGCCGTGGGATCAGCGAGGATCTCGAGGACGGCGGCGGCCAGCGCGGCCGGGTCGCGGGGCGGCACCAGCCGCCCCGTCTCGCCGTCGAGGACCAGCTCCGGCATGCCCTCCAGCGCGGTCGCCACCACCGGCCGCTCGCAGGCCAGCGCCTCGCGGATGGAGCCGGTGATACCGAGGCCCGCGTACGACGCGTCGACGACCACGTCGGAGGCGTTGAGGATCGCCGGCACGTCGTCGCGGTGCCCGAGCGCCAGCACGCGGCCGTCGAGGCCGGCCTCGCGCGCGCGCGCGGCGATCTCGACGATGCGGGTCGGCGGCGCCCCGACGAAGAGCAGCCGCGCGCGGTCGCAGGCGGCCGCCACCTGGCGCATCGCCGCCAGCACGTCCCGCCAGCCGCGCCACGAGCGGACGCCGATCTGGGTGACGAGCGCGTGCTCGGGCGACAGGCCGAGCTCGCGGCGCACGGGGCCGCCGTCCACGCCGGGATGGAACCGCTCGAGGTCCGTGCCCGAGTAGATCACCTCGATCTTGGCGGCGGGGACTCCGGCCGCCACCAGGCCCTCCTTGATCGACGCGCAGACGGCGACGATCGCGTGCACGCGCCGGCTGGTGTAGCCCACGCGGCGCACGCGCCCCACCCGGAAGCTGACGCCGCGGTTGAGGACGAGCACCGCGCGGGCGCCCATGAGGCCGGCCAGCAGCGTGAGCGTGCGGGCGCGACCCTTGTGGGCGTGGGCGACCTGGATGTGCTGCTGGCGGATCAGCCGGGCCAGCCGCCACGCCGCCCGCGGATCGTAGGGGCGGCGCATGGGGATCGCCGCGTGGGCCAGGCCGGCCTCCTGGCAACGGGCCGCCCACGTCTCGCTCGGCGGCGTGACCACGGTCACGTGGTGGCCGCGCGCGGCCAGGCCGCGGGCGAGGTCCCGGAGCTGGATCGCCGCGCCCGTGAAGAAGTCCCCCTTCGGGTAGATCTGTAGGACCCGAAGGGGGCCGACCGCCATCAGGCTCCGAAGAACTCGCGGACCGCCGCCACCACGGCGTCGATCTCGGCCTCGGTGTGGCCGGCCGAGATCGGCAGCGTCAGGATCTCGTCCACGAGCCGCTCCGTCTCCGGCAGCGCCGGGCCCGCGAAGCGCTCGACGGCCGGCTGCTTGTGCGTTGGCACCGGGTAGTGGATTCCGGTCTGGATGCCGCGCGATTTCAAGAACGCGGCGAGCTCGGCGCGGCGGGACGTGCGCACGACGTAGAGGTGGTAGACGTGGCGCGCGCCCGGCCGCTCCATCGGCAGGCCGAGCGGCAGCCCGGTCAGGCCGGCGGTGTAGCGGGCGGCCAGTGCGCGGCGGTGATCGTTCATCGCGTCGAGCCGGCGCAGCAGCACGCGGCCGATGGCGGCCTGGATGTCGTTGAAGCGCAGGTTGAAGCCGACCTCGGCGTGGACGTCCTTGTTCAGGCGGCCGTGGTCGCGCAACCGCCGGCAGCGGGCCGCGATCTCGTCGTCGTCGGTCACCATGGCGCCGCCGTCGCCCATCACCGTCAGGTTCTTGGACGGATAGAACGAGAACACGCCCGCCCGTCCGAAGCCGCCGACCTTCTTGCCGTGCCAGGCGGCGCCGTGGGCCTGCGCGCAGTCCTCCAGCATCCACACGCCCAGGCGCGAGGCCAGCTCGCGGGTGGCGTCGAGGTCCACGGGCTGGCCGTACAGGTGGACCGGCATCACGCCGATCGTGCGCGGCGTCGCCTTGGCGGCGGCGTCGCTCGGATCCATCGTGTAGTACGCGTCGGCGTCGACGAAGACCGGCGTGGCCTCCGCGAAGCAGATGGCCTCGATGGTCGGGAACGCGGTGTGAGAGGGAACGAGGATCTCGTCGCCGGCCTTGACGCCGAGCGCGCGCAGCGTGAGCCAGAGCCCGGCGGTGGCGGAGTTGCTGAGCACGCAGTGGCGGACGCCGAGGTAGGCGGCCAGCTCGGCCTCGAACGCACGGCACTGCGGGCCGAGGATGTACTGGCGGGAGTCGATGGCCGCCAGCACCGCCTGCTTGATCTCGTCGTCCACCGGGGGTCGGGACAGGGGAATCGGGGTCACAATCACGCTCCTGGTCTGGGATCGGCCAGTCGATCGTACTGGCCGCGGAAGTAGAGAAGGGGCTCGCCGGTGTCCGCGCGGGCCCGCTCGACCCGCCCGACGAAGATCGTGTGATCGCCCTCGACGTGGACGCTCACGGTGGTGCACTCGAGCTGGGCGAGGGCGCCGTGGATCAGCGGCAGCCCGAGATCGCTGATGGTGTGCGGCACCTCGTCGAACTTGTCCAGCCGCTGGGTGGCGAAGCGCCGCGAGACCGCCTGCTGCTCGGCGCCCAGGATGTTGACCGCAAAGCAGCCACGGTCCTTGAGCGCCGGGTAGCTCTGCGACTTGTGGTCCACGCAGATGAGCACCAGCGGCGGATCGAGGGAGACGGAGGAAAACGCGCTGGCCGTGAGGCCGGTCGGACGCGCGTCGGCGTCGCACGTCGTGAGCACCGTCACTCCGGTCGCGAAGTGACCGAGAACGCGGCGAAAGTCGTCGGCAGCGATCACCGTCTTTATGTAACAGGAAGGTTCCGCGAATGCAAGATTCGCGGGGACCGCAACGGCGGCGTATAGTCCGTGGGTATGACGACCGAGCAGCAGGTCCTGGACGCCCTGCGGGGGATCCGCGACCCCGACAACCAGAAGGACATCGTGACCCTCGGCCTGGTGCGCGACGTGGCCATCGCCGAGGGCGCGGTGAGCCTGACCCTGGCCTTCACCAGCCAGACGCCCGCGACCAAGGCCACGGTGCACAGCATGGCCACCCGCCTCGTCGGCCAGTTGCCGGGCGTCACGCGGGTTCAGGTGAAGATGGGCGGCGGCCCGGCGCCGGCCGCGCACGCGCACGGCCCCGGCGGCCCCGGCCACGCGCACGCCCAGGGACAGCCCCCGGCCGCGCCGCCGAGGCCCGACTACATTCCCGAGGTGCGCCACACCATCGCCGTGTCGTCGGGCAAGGGCGGCGTGGGGAAGTCCACGGTGGCGGTGAACCTGGCGCTGGCGTTGCGGCAGAGCGGCGCCACCGTGGGCATCATCGACAGCGACGTCTACGGCCCCGACGTGCCGCTGATGCTCGGCACCAAGGGCAAGCCGGGGATGTTCGACAACCGGATCATCCCCGTCGAGGCCTACGGCCTCAAGGTCATGTCCATCGGCCTGCTCGTCAACGAGAAGGAGCCGCTGGTGTGGCGCGGCCCGATGATCCACTCCTTCATCCAGCAGATGCTCAAGGACGTGATGTGGGGGGCGCTCGACTACCTCGTGTTCGACATGCCGCCCGGCACCGGCGACGCCCAGCTCTCGCTCTCCCAGGTCCTGCCGTTGAGCGGCGTGGTCATGGTGACGACGCCGCAGGAGGTGGCGCTGCTCGACGTGCGCAAGGCCATCGGCATGTTCCAGCGTCTCAACGTGCCCATTCTGGGAGTCGTGGAGAACATGAGCACCTTCGCCTGCCCACACTGCGGCCAGCACACGAGCATCTTCGGCGAGACCGGCGGCCAGCGGGTGGCCGACGAGTACGGCGCGCCGCTGCTGGCCCGGCTGCCGCTCGACCCCGAGACGCGCGTGGGCGGCGACGAGGGCACGCCGATCACGGTGCGCAAGCCCGACTCGGCGCAGGCGCTCGCCTTCCGAAACCTGGCGGCGGAGGTCATCAAGCGCATCGACGAGCTGAGCGCGCTGAGCTCGCTGCCGAAGATCAGCTGACGCGGCCGCGCATGGCGGCACCGCTCGTCGTCGCCCCGATCTTTCCGCTCCCCGACGTCACGTTCTTCCCGCACACCCTGATGCCGCTGCACGTGTTCGAGGCGCGCTACCGCGTCTTGGTGATCGACGCCCTCGAACGCGACCGGAAGCTGGCGGTCGTGCGGCTGCAGCCGGGCTACGAGGCGACCTACGCGGGCAAGCCGGCCGTGCACGCGGTGGGCGGGCTCGGCGAGATCGTGTCGTGCGAGCGGCTGGCGACCGGGCGCTACAACATCCTGCTGCGCGGCGAGTGCCGGGTGCGGATCGAGCAGGAGCTGCCGACCGACACGCTCTACCGCGTCGTGCGCGCGCGGCGGCTGGTCGACGGCGAGGCGGCCGGCGACGCGGCGCCGGCGCTGGCCCGCATCCGCGCCGCCTGCCGCAACCTGCTGGGCGCGCTCGCGCGCCCGGCCGATCTGCTCGACACCGCGCTCGCCGACGGGCAAGCGCCCGGCGTCATCGCCGATCGCGTCGCCGCCGCCGTCCTGCCCGACAGCGACCTTCGCCAGAGCCTGCTCGAGACCCCCGACGTCACCGCTCGCGTC
>JBGPZN010000461.1:0-3148 GCA_041493815.1 Methylomirabilia bacterium | reverse complement strand
TAGACGTGCTCGCCCTCGTGCATGGCGGTCAGCGGCTCCAGGAAGCGCTTCATCGGCTCCGACAGCGCCTCGTAGGCGGCGTACATGCTGGCGAAGAGCGTGTCGCCGCCCACCGGCGGTAGCGCGTGCATGTAGAGGATGCTGCCCATCGGCGGCTCGAGGTCGCAGGAGACGTCGGAGTGCCAGTTCTCGCCGGCCACGTGCTTGGACTTCTCGTCGGCGTGGATCACCAGGATCTCGGGATGGTCCGCGAGCTCCCTGGGCGCCGCCGGGTGCATGTGCAGCTCGCCGAACAGCCGCCCGAACGCCTTCTGCTGGTCGGGGGTGAGGTGCTGGTCGCGGAAGAAGATCACGCCGCTGTCGATCAGCGCGTCGTGGATCTCCTTGAACGTCCGCTCGTCGAGCGGCTGCGAGAGGTCGACACCACGGATCTCGGCGCCGGCGTGGGGGGTGAGCTTGTCCACCTGGATCGAGACGTAAGGCATGGCCGGTCCTCCTGCGACGCTCCCGCGGTGCTCGAGTGGGTGAGGCAGGCTAGTCGCGAGGCCGGCGCGAAGTCAAGCGCGGGCGAGCGCGTCGTGGATCGAGCGGGCCAGGCGGGGCAGGTCGGGGTCGCGGGCGCCCATCACGAGCACGGTGTCGCCGGGACGGGCCTCGGCGAGCACCCACTGCCGGACGGCCTCGTGGTTGGCCGCGTAGCCGCACTGCAACGCCGGGGGCAGGTCCGCCGCCAGCGCGCGGCTCGAGATGTCCTTGGCCACGGTGCCGCCCGCGTAGAAGATCTCCGCGTAGCAGAACCGGTCCTCGGCGCGCAGGATCGCCGGCAGCAGCGTCTTCAGCTCGGGCCGCAGGAACCGGGCGGGGCCGAAGCCGTGCGGCTGGAAGATCGCCACCACGCGCCCGGCGGCCTGCGCGGTGGTGAGGGTGGCGCGCAGCTTCTCGCCGTTGTGGGCGTAGTCGTCGACCACGCGGATGCCGGCGGGCGTGGTGCCGATCACCTCGAAGCGGCGCGATACGCCGGGGAACAGGCCGAGCAGCCCGGTGACCTTGTCGGGATCGATCCCCAGCTCGATGGCGACCATGGCGGCGGCGGCGGCGTTCTCGAGGTTGTGTAGCCCCGGCTGCGGGATGTCGAGGGCGACGGCGCCCGCCGGCAGCTTCAGGAAGGCGCGCGCGCGGTCGGGGCCGGTCCGGAGCACCTCGAGCCGGGCGTCGGCGTCCGGCGCCACGCCGTAGGACGTACCGCCGAACCGATGCCCGAGGGCCGCGGCCTCGGCGCAGCCGGCGTTGACGAGCAGCCGCGTGCAGTTGCGGGCAAACGCGCCGAACTGCGCGCGCAGCGACTCCAGCTCGGCGTGGTCGCGGCTGATGTTGTGGACGAGCCCGATGCTGGGCTCGTAGCCGACCAGCGTGCCGTCCGACTCGCACGCCTCGGCGACGGCCGGGCCGTCAGCGGGGCCCGCCGTGAAGAAGCTGCTGCCGCCCTCGCGGGCCAGGCCGGCGCCGCCGATCACGGTGGCCGGCAGGCCGCTCTCCCGCAGCAGCCATCCCAGCATGGCCGTGATCGTGCTCTTGCCGCTGGTGCCGGCGACGGCAACCCCCGGCTGGCCCCCGTTGACCACCTCGGCCAGCAGCGCCGGGCGGGGGACGAGGTCGAGGCCCAGCGCGCGGGCCGCCCGCATCTCGGGCGTGTCGGCCTCGACGGCCGTCGAGTAGACGAAGCGGTCGATGCCGAGGACGACGGCGGTGCCGTCGTGGGGTCGCAGGTCGATGCCGAGGCGGCGAAGGCGGCCCGCCAGCTCCAGGTTCTTGCCCTGGTCGAGCGACCGGTCGGAGCCCTGGACGTGGTGGCCCCGCGTCCGCATGAGCTGGGCCAGGGGGTTCATCCCCGCGCCGGCAATGCCCGAGAAGTGGTAGTGGACGGCGCCGCGCTTGGAGGTGGGCATGCACGGGGGTGCAGCGGAAGTGCCAGGTTCCGGCAGTTCGGCTCCCACGATTTGCCGAGAGTTTATGAGCGGGGCCCCGCGGCTGGCGAACGTTTTGTGACCCGTTGTCACCCTACACTGTCCAGCGCGTGACAGGATTGGCGCCGCCGGGACGGGGTACACTTGCGCCACTTCACACGGAGGTCGCCATGAGCCCAACCGAGACCGTCCGCGGCCGTGCCGTCGTCGTCCAGCCCGGCGAGGGGCCGTCCTACTGGCAGCCTGTTCCCGCCAGCGGCCACGCCGATCCCACGCTCTTCCCCGCGGCCACCGGCTTCGAGACGCTGGCGATGGGCTACCAGACGATCGCCCCGGGCGGCCGGGTCCGCGAGCACTCGCACGGCGACCAGGTGGAGCTGCAGATCTGCTTCCGCGGCCAGGGCCACGTGGTAGTGGACGGGGTGAGCCACTCGCTGACGCCGGGGACGGCCTGCCTGCTCGGGTACGACGTCAAGCACGAGATCGTCAACGACGGGGCCGACGACCTCGTGATGCTGTGGGTGATCACACCACCTGGCCTGGAGGACTTCTTCAAGGCGATCGGTCGGCGGCGCACGCTGGGCGATCCCCCGCCGCCGCCCTTCGCGCGGCCAACGGACGTGGTCTCGATCGAGCGGGCGCTCGGAATGACGACACCCGCGGGGACGGCTAGGCCGCCTGTCGCGCTGGGGCTTTCGCCGCGGCCCGCCACGCGCTAGGATTCCTGCGCGCCCCGCCAACGAGGGCGGGGAAGCCTGGAGGAACTCATGAGCGCGCTACGACCGGCAGTCTATGACGCCTGAGGAGCTGAGGGGCACGCTCAAGCGCCAGCTCGCGCCGCGCCGCGCGAAGTGGCAGAAGCCGGCGGCCGTGGTGCGGGCGCTCGGCCTGCGCCGCGGGCAGGTGATCGCCGAGGTCGGCTCCGGTCCCGGGTACTTCACGCCGCGGCTGGCGCGCGCCGTCGGTCCGTCGGGCCACGTCTACGCGCTCGACCCGGAGCCGGCGGTTCTCGACGTGATGCGCCGGCGCCTCAAGCAGGCCGGCGTGCGCAACGTCACGCCGGTGCTGAGCCGCGACGACGACCCGATGCTGCCGAACGGCCACTGCGACCTCGCGGTGATCATGAACGTCTACGTCCACTTTCTCGGCGGCCCCGCCTTCCTGCGAGGGCTTGTCTCCCGGCT
>JBGPZN010000203.1:0-6261 GCA_041493815.1 Methylomirabilia bacterium | reverse complement strand
CGGCCCGCCGATGACGAGCGCCAGCAGGGCGGCGGTGACGGCCACGCCGAGCGAGATGCGGTAGGCGTGGACGACGCGGCTCAGCACGCTGCGCCCGAGGTCGTCCATGCCGAACGGCTCGGCCACGGTCGGCCCGCGCAGTGCGAGGTCCCTGGAGATCTCGGTCGGGCTCCCGATGGGCAGCGCCGGGGCGATGGCGGCGGCCACCGCCAGCGCCGCCACGATGACCAGTCCGGCCAGCGCGACGCGGCCGCGCGTCACCGCCGGCGCACCCGCGGGTCGATCACGCCGTAGAGCACGTCGGTCGCGAGGTTCACCAGCATGAACATGGCGCCGATGACCAGCATGGTGCTCTGTACGACCGGATAGTTGCGCTCGAGCACGGCGTCGAGCGTCAGGCGCCCCACGCCGGGCAGCGTGAAGATCATCTCGACCACGATGGCGCCGCCGAGCATGTAGCCGGTCTGCAGTCCCAGCACCGTGACGATCGGGATGGCCGCGTTGGGCAGCACGTGGCGGAACAGGACCGCGCGCTCGGCGAGACCCTTGGCGCGGGCGACCTGCACGAAGCCGCGCTGCACGACGTCGAGCACCGCCGCCCGCGTGAGGCGGCCGAGCACGGCGGCGCGGCTCACGGCCAGCGTGAGCGCGGGCAGGACGAGATGGAGCAGGTTGTCGAGCGGCCCCTCGCTCATCGGCACGAAGCCGCCCGACGGCAGCAGCCCGGTGCCCAGCGAGACGGCGAGGATCAGCATGATGCCGAGCCAGAAGTCGGGGATCGAGATGCCGACGAGGCCGATGGCCAGCGCGGCCCGGTCGGCCACGCCGCCGCGGCGACCGCCGCCGAGGAGCCCGAGGGGAATGCCGATCAGCGCGGCGGCGGCGGTCGCCAGCAGCGTGAGCTCGAGCGTGACGGGGAGCCGGTCGAGGATCATGCGGCCGATCGGCTCGTTCTGGCGGAAGTCGAGGCCGAAGTCGCCGCGGGCGACGCCGCCCAGCCACCGCAGATACTGCGCCAGGACGGGCTCGTCGAGGTGGAAGGCCTCGCGCAGCGCGCGGATGCCCTCCGGTGTGGCCTTGTAGCCGAGCACGACGACCGCGGGATCGCCGGGCACCAGCCGCATGAGACCGAACACCAGCAGGCTCATGCCGAACAGCAGCGGCACGGCCAGGAGGAGCCGGCGCGCCGCGTAGACCCAGGGCGACGACATCAGCCCGACCGCATGCTCAGGTCAGGCGAGCCAGGTATCCTCGAACCTCAGCTCGAGCGACCCGAGCGGCACCGAGGCCTGCACGTTCGGCTTCGTCCAGTAGCGCTGGATCTCGTTGCTGAAGACCACGAGCGAGCCCTCCTCCTGGAACCACCGCACCAGCTCCGGGTACATCTTCTTGCGGGCGGCCGGGTTCGTCGTGAACCGGAACGCGTCGATCCGCCGGTCGGCCTCCTCGGACTTGAAGCCCGTGAAGTTCCAGGGCGAGGTCGAGTGCTGCAGGGGCGAGTAGAACATGTCGGGGTCGACGGTGACGCTCCACCAGGCCGCCGCGACGTCGAACTTCTTGCCGACCAGCGTCTCGAAGTACTGGCCGGACTCCATCGGCTGGACCTCGAGCGTGATGCCGATCTTCTTGAGCTGCTCGCGCAGGATCTCGCCGGTCTTCACCAGCACCGGCACCTGCGACTTCACCAGGTAGGTGAGGGTCAGGCCGCCGCCGGCGCCGGCCTCGGCCATGAGCTGCTTGGCCTTCGCGAGATCGGGGCCGCCCTTGTGGGCGTTCACGCCGGTCGCCCACGGGCTCGGCTCCGGCGTCGGCTCGGCCGTGGCGACGTGGCTGCCGAAGTACACGAGCTTGACGATCTCGGTCCGGTCGATGGCCCACGCGATGGCCTGGCGCAGCCGCTTGTCGCTGAACGGCGGCTTGCTCGCGTTGAGCATGAGGAAGAACGGCAGGTACGGCCGGCCCGCCGACGCCTTCATGTCGCGCGCCCGCTCGAGCTCGGGGATGCGCTGGGGCGGCACGGTCTGGATCCAGTTGAAGCGCCCGGTCTGCAGCCCGGTGAGCCGCACCGTGTCATCGGCCGGCGCATAGAAGATGATCTTGTCCAGGTACGGCCGGCCGGGGCGGAAGTACTTGTCCCAGCGCTCGAGCGTGACATGGTCGTCCTTCACCCACTCGACGAACTTGTAGGGGCCGGTGCCGACCGGGAAGAGCTTGGGGTCCTTCTCCTTGAGCGCCTTCTCGTTGACCACCTCGGTCGCCTGCGAGAGCATCGCCAGCAGCGGGCCGAACGGCTTGGCGAGATGGAAGCGGACCTGGTACTGGCCCACGGCCTCCACGGCCTCGACCGGCGAGAAGAAGATGCGCATCGGCAGCTTGTTCTTGGCGTCGAGCAGGCGCGTGAAGGTGTAGACCACGTCCTGGGCGGTCAGCGGCTCGCCGTTGTGGAAGACGGCGTTGTCGACGAGGTCGAAGAGCCAGCTCTTGTCGTTCTCCTGCTTCCAGGACTTCGCCAGTCCGGGGATGAACAGGCCCGTCTCGTCCACGTTGACCAGCTTGCTGTAGACGTTCTGGTAGACCTGCAGCGACGAGTAGAGCTGCGCATAGCCGGGGTCCATGTTCACGGGCTTGTCCACGGTGGCCACGCGCAGGGTGCCGCCGCGCTTGGGCGCGCCCTGGGCGAAGGCGGGGCGGACGCCGGCGCCGCCGAGGGTGCCGAAGCCGGCCGCGGCGGCGGCGAGCCAGGCGCGGCGGCTGAGGCCGACGTACGGGTCGATCGAAGGAGAACCGTTGCCGTCGCTCATCGCTGATCCCTCCCGAAGACTCCCTGATAGATCACGCCGTCTTTCATGACCAGGCTCACCCGGTCCATCGCCGCCATGTCGCTCAGCGGATCGCCGTCCACCGCGATCAGGTCAGCGCGCTTGCCGGCCTGGAGCGTGCCGACATCCTTGTCGATGCGGCAGGCCTCGGCGCCCCAGCGGGTGCCGGCCAGCAGCGCGTCGCGCGGCGAGACGCCGAGGCGGACGAGCGTCTGCAGCTCGAAGGGCATGCACCCGTGGACGCTGTCGGTCCCGCACGCGAAGCGGACGCCCGAGGCCAGGTGGCGCGGGAAGTTCTCGGCCACCACGCGGCGGGCCCAGTGGACCTTGTCCATGATGGCCGGGCGCTGGCCGTCGCCCTGCTCGATGCCGGTCGGATGCATGAAGATCGCGAAGGTGCAGATGAGCCACACCCGGCGCTCGATCATCAGCGCGATGTCCTCGTCGTCGGCGAGCGCGGCGTGCTCGATCGTCCCCACGCCCTCCTGGACGGCGAGCCGCAAGCCGGGGCCGCCGTGGGCGTGGGCGGCCGCGTAGGTGCCGACGCGGTCGGCCTCCTCGACGGCGGCGCGGATCTCCTCGCGCGTGTACGCGCTCGAGGTCGGCGTGGTGCCGGGCGAGCTGACGCCGCCGGTGACGAAGATCTTCACGTGGTTGGCGCCGCGCCGCAGGTTCTCGCGCGCGCCCCGGCGGACGTCGTCCACGCCGTCGTAGCTGGTCAGCGCGCGTCCGTGCCCGTTGTTGGCGGCCAGGCCGCGGCCGGCCACCAGCAACCGGGGCCCGGTGATGATGCCGGCCTCGATCCCCTCCCGCACGTCGACGTCCACGAAGTGCTCCTCGCCCATGATCCGCATCGTCGTGGTGCCGGCCGCGAGGTCCTGGCGAAGGTTTCGCGTGGCGGCCAGCGCTTGAGGGACCGGCCCGCGGCAGAGCTGGCCGAGCTGATCGCCCTGGCCGGGCACGATGGAAGCGTGGCTGTGGCAGTCGATGAGCCCGGGCATGACGAAGCGGTCGCTCAGGTCGAGTGTCTCGGCGCCGGGCGGAATCGTCGCGCCGTTGGCTCCGTGGCCGACGGCCGCGATGCGTCCGTCGTTGACGACGATCACCGCGGCTCGCACGGGCGCGGCGCCCGTTCCATCGAACAGCGTGCCGCAGCGGATCACGCGGGCGGTCACGTCAGGCGCCGTTGGGAACCGTGACGCCGTAGTCGCGCCGCGCCGCCTCGGCCGAGACGTAGCCCTCGCGCACGTCGCGCCGGACGGCCTCGGGATCGCGCTCGGCCGGCGGGCCCCAGCCGCCGCCGCCGCCGGTCAGGATGCGCACAATCTCGCCCTCGGCGATCGGATGCTGGGTGGCCTTGCGCACGTGGCGCACGGAGCCGTCGGGCGAGGTGATCTCGACCCCGTTCACCGCGCCGGCGGCGCCACCGCCGAGCCCCCAGGGGGGCGTGGCCTTGCGCTCGAGGCTGAACGTGATGAACGCGTCCGCGAGGAACTGGTAGACGCGCTCGATGCCGAGGCCGCCGCGATACTTGCCGCTTCCGCCCGAGTCCCGGCGCAGGCCGTACTTCAAGATCCGCATCGTCGGCACGCGCGACTCGACGACCTCCACCGGATTGTTGCGGGCGGTCGAGCCCGCGAAGATGATCATCGCCGACTCGCCGTCGTAGGCGGGCCGGGCGCCGGCGCCCCCGGCGTTGAGATCGCCCTGGATGTAGAGCCGGCCCGTCTGGGGGCTCGTGCCGAACGCGATGGTCGGCATCTGGTCGCCATAGGCGCCGGCGGGCACGCGATCCGGCATCGCCGGCGACAGCGCGCGCAGCCCCAGCTCGATGAGCAGGTTGATCGGCACGTAGTAGCGCGCCGTCGGGGCCGGCTCCTCGGCGGCCAGGACCGAGCGCCGGGGGATGAGCACGCGCAGCGGCCGGAAGCAGCCCTCGTCGACCGGGTCGTGCGGCGTGGTCAGGCACTTGATGAGCAGCCGGCAGGCGCTGATCGTGATGGCGTCGCCACAGTTGAACGGCCCCTCCACTTGCGAGTCGGAGCCGGTGAAGTCCACGGTCATGCCGCCGTCGCTGAGCGTGATCGCCATCTCCACGCGCACGGGCCGGTCGAGCGTGATGCCGTCGTTGTCGAAGGTGCCGGCCGCCCGGTAGACGCCGGCGGGGATCGCCGTCAGCGCCGCCCGCGTGCGCCGCTCGGACTGCTCCATGTAGACGTGCGTGGCGTCCAGCACGGCGTCGCGCCCGTATTTGGCGAGGATCTCGTGGAAGGAGGCCTCGCCGGTCCGGCACACGGCGATCATCGCCTGGATGTCCTTGAGCGTGCCGCTCTCGGTGCGGATGTTGCCGCGGATGACGCGCATGACCTCTTCGTTCAGCTCGCCTCGGCCGAAGAGCCGCACCGACTGAAAGCGCAGGCCCTCCTGGCGGAACTCACGCGAGCCCACCTGCATGCTGCTCGGCACCGGGCCGCCGATGTCGCTCCAGTGCGCCTTCACCGACACGAAGCCGGTGAGCCGGCCCTCCCAGAAGACCGGGGCCGTCATGGCGACGTCGTTGAGGTGGTTGCCGTTGCCGGCGTACGGATCGTTGTGGATGAAGATATCGCCCTCACGAAAAGCGTCGATCCCCCGGTCCTGGATGGTGGCCTCGATGGGGAAGCCGAGGTGGCCCTGGAAGACCGGCAGCCCGATGCCCTGGGCGATCATCTGCACGTCGGCGTCGAAGATGGCGCAGCCGAAGTCGAGGCTCTCGCTGATGATGTGGTTGTACGCCGTCTTGATCATCGTAAGCCGCATGCGTTCCGCGGCGGAGTTCAGCGCGGCCCGGATAACCTCGACGGTAATCGGATCGAGGGCGCGGCTTGGCATTATTGGATTGATTCACGTCGAGGGGAGCGATGCTCGCTCCCCCCGACACCCCCCATCGCCTCGACGGCGTTCAGATGGATGATGAGGCAGCCGTGGTCTTCGATCGAAAGGTTGTCGCCGGTGTCGAGAATCGTCGTGGTGCCCGGCTCCTCGATGGCGGCGGGCCCTTCGATCGAGTCTCCGGGGCGCAAATCTTCGCGCTGGTAGATGCGGAATCCGCGGGAGTCTCCGGCGAGCGTCGAGTAGATCTTTCGCGTTTGATATTGCGGTGAGCCCGATGTGCGGCGGTCGAGCGTGGGGAGGCGGGGGCGCTCGATGGGGAAGACGACGGTCAGGCGCATGTTCAGGAGCTGGACGTCGACGTCGGGGGCGGCGTAGCCGTAGGCGCGCTCGTGGGCGTCGTCGAACTGCTTGCGCAGGCCGGACCAGTCGTCGATGTCGCTGAGCGTCACCGTGACGGTGTGTTCCTGGCCGAGGTAGCGCAGGTCGACGGCACGATGGGTGAGGGGCGTGCCCTCACCCGGGAGGATCGTGGCGATCTCGCGCTGCATCTCGGCGTAGCGTACCTGGG
>JBGPZN010000107.1:0-9087 GCA_041493815.1 Methylomirabilia bacterium | reverse complement strand
GACAACCTCGTCATCCTGTAGTAAAGCGTTCGAATCCAACGGGCGGGCCCCCGGTGGGGGGGTGTCGGGGGGGAGCGGCGGTCGCTCCCCCCAGATACGAATAGAAACGAAGTAGATACGCAGTTTCGCAGCGCGCGAGAGAACCTGACGGGCGGGATCCCGGTGGGGGGGTGTCGGGGGGGAGCGGCGCTCGCTCCCCCCTGATACAGAAAGAAAAGAGCCAGAAGCATGGACGTGAGGACGCTGGTCGAGACCAAAGCCCGCGCGGCGCGCGCGGCGGCGCGGCAGCTCGCGCTCTGCTCCACCCGCACGAAGAATGAGGCGCTGCAGCAGATGGCGCGCGGGCTGGAGGAGAAGTCGGCCGCGATCCTGGACGCCAACCGCGGCGACCTCGAGCGCGCGCGCGCGGCCGGCGTCACCCGCGCCTTCTTCGACCGGCTCACGCTGACCGACGCCCGCATCGAGACGATGGCGGCCGGACTGCGGGAGATCGCCGCGCTGCCGGACCCGGTGGGAGAGACGGTGGAGGCGTGGCGACGGCCCAACGGGCTCGAGATCAGCCGCGTCCGGGTGCCGCTCGGCGTGATTGGCTTCATCTACGAGTCGCGCCCGAACGTCACGGCGGACGCCGCCGGGCTCTGCGTGAAGTCGGGCAACGCGGTGCTCCTGCGCGGCGGCAGCGAGGCGATCGAGTCCAACGCGCTGATCGCCGCGGTGCTGGCCAGGGCGCTGGAGAAGACCGGCGCGCCACCCGACGCGATCCAGTTCGTCGACGTCACCGACCGCGAGGCGGTGGCGGTGATGCTCGTGCAGGATGCCCTCATCGATCTGATCATCCCGCGCGGGGGCGAGGCCTTCGTGCGGTGGGTGGCCGAGCGCTCGCGGGTGCCGGTGCTCAAGCACGACAAGGGGCTCGTCCACGTCTACGTCGATGCCGGGGCCGACCTCGACATGGCGGCCACCATCGTGCTGAACGCCAAGACGCAGCGGCCGAGCGTCTGCAACGCGCTGGAGACGCTGCTGGTCGATCGCGCGGTCGCCGACCGGTTCCTGCCCGCGGTGGCGGCTCGGCTCACCCAGGCCGGCGTGGAGCTGCGCGGCTGTCCGGAGACCGTGCGGCGGGTGCCGACGGCGCGGCCGGCGGCGCCGGCCGACTGGGACGAGGAGTACCTCGACCTGATCCTGGCCATCCGGGTCGTGGACGGCCTCGACGCCGCCATCGAGCACATCCGCCGCCACAGCACCGGCGTCGCCGAGACCATCGTCACCAACGACCTCGGCCACGCGCGCCGCTTCACGCGCGAGGTCGACGCCGCCGCCGTGCTCGTCAACGCGTCCACGCGGCTGGTGGACGGCAACCAGTTCGGCATGGGCGCCGAGATGGGGATCTCGACCTCGCGCGTCCACGCCCGCGGTCCGGTCGGCGTGCGCGAGCTGACCACCACCAAGTTCATCGTCCACGGCGACGGGCAGGTCCGGGACTGAGCTTGGCCCGCGTCGCCGTTCTCGGCGGGTCCTTCAACCCGATCCACTACGGGCATCTGTTGCTGGCCGACGAGGTGGTCGAGCTGCTCGGCGTCGATCGCCTCCTGTTCGTGCCCGCCGCCGCCCCGCCGCACAAGCCGGCCGCCCAGCTGGCGCCGGCGGCCGACCGCTTCGAGATGGTGCGCCTGGCCATCGCCGGTCAGCTGCGCTTCGCGGTGTCCGATCTCGAGCTGCGCCGCTCGGGCCCCTCGTACACCGTGGACACGCTGCAGGAGCTGGCGGCCGGCGGCGACGCGCTGTCCCTCGTCATCGGCTCCGAGACGTTCCTGGACCTGCTGAGCTGGCGCGAGCCGCGGCGCGTGGCCAGCCTGGCGCGCCTGGTGGTGATCCCGCGGGCCGGCAGCGCGTTCGATCCCGAGGGCGCGGCGGCCCAGAAGGTGCTGCGCGAGATCGGCATGAGGCCGGGCGGGTTCGTGCACGCCGCTTCGGGCGGCGCGCTGCCGCCGGGCGGGGTCGTCATCGTGCACGCCACCTCGTTGCCGCTGTCGGCCTCCGAGCTGCGCCGGCGCGTGCGCGAGGGCCGCTCGCTGGCCTTCCGCATGCCGCCCGCGGTGATCGACTACGTGCGGGCGCACGGCCTCTACCGCACGGAGCCCGCGTGACGGCGCGCCTGTCCGCGGAGCACAAGGCCCAGCGGGCGGCCCGGGCCGCCCTCGACCGGAAGGCGCTCGACCTCGTGGTGCTCGACGTGCAGTCGCTGTCGAACGTCACCGACTATTTCCTCGTGTGCAGCGGACGCTCCACCACGCACCTGGCCTCCATCACCGAGGCGATCCGCATGGAGCTCAAGCAGGACGGCGTCCGCCCGCTCCACGCCGAGGGCGCGACCGAGAGCGGCTGGGTCCTGCTCGACTATGGCGACGTGCTGATGCACGTGTTTCTCGAGGACACGCGCGCGTACTACGCGCTCGAGCGCCTGTGGGGCGACGCACCGTCCATTCCAGTGGACGGTGCGTGATCCGCGTCTTGCACGCTCGCGGACCACATGCTAGCGTGTCCGACACGACGCGCGGTCGCCAGGGAGGTCATCATGAAAAAGGAACGACTGGCGAGCTTCAAGCAGCGCCTGCTCGAGAAGGAACGGCAGCTCGCCGCCGGAGTCGATCGCTCCGCGCTGTACGGCAAGGACCAGGAAGACGACGCCATCAAGGATCTCGGGGACCAGGCGAACACCGCCTACACCCGGGAATTTTTCTTCGAGCTCGGCAACGGCGATCGGCGGCTGCTGCGCGACGTCGTCGCCGCCCTGCAACGGATCGACGACGGCTCCTTCGGCAACTGCGAGCGCTGCGGCGAGACCATCGGCGACAAGCGGCTCGAGGCGCTGCCGTTCGCCCGCTACTGCATCGACTGCCAGCGCCTCGCCGAGCAGGAGGAGCGGGCCACCGCCGGGTGACCCTCGGCCGTGGCGGTCCCGCCCTCGCCGCCCGTCCCGCCCCATGATCCCCTCGTTGCGGACGCTGCTCTCGGTGGGCCGTCACCTCGGTGGCTGGCTCCGCGTCCGTCCCACGCCGCCGAGCGGCGCCGACGATCCGCAGGCCATCGACGCCATGCGCCGCGCGCGCGAGGCCCAGCAGGCCGGCCGCGTCGAGGAGGCGCGCACGCTCTATCGCTACGTGCTGCAGCGCTGGCCCCATCACGGCGACGCCCTGCGGGGGCTCCGAGACTTCGCCATCGAGGCGAACGACTGGGACGAGGCCGTCGCCATCCAGCAGCGACTGCTGACCGACGCCCCCCCGGCCGATCGCGCGGTCGAATCGGAGTGGCTGGCGGTCGGCTACTACGAGCTGGGACGGCTGGAGCTCGCCCGCAAGAATTCGACGGCCGCGATGGCCCACCTCAGGGCCGCGCTGCGGGCCGACCGCGACTTCCTGCCGGCCGTGCTCGCGCTGGGCGATGCACACGAGGCCGCCGGTGATCACCGCGAGGCGGTGCGCGTCTGGGAGCGCGCGGCGGAGACGCGGCCGGTGCTGCCGCTGCTGGCCCGGCTGGAGCACACCTACCGGCGTGAGGACCGGCCCAGCCGCATGATCGCGCTCTACCGCTCGGCCTCCGAGCGCGTGCCGGACGACCTGGCGCTGGCGGCGGCGCTGGGGCGCGTCTACTTCGAGCTGGAGATGCTCGACGAGGCGGCCGAGCAGTTCGAGAAGCTGGAGGTGCGGGCGCCGGAGCTGCCGGTGGTCCACGCCTTTCTCGGCGCCGTCTTCGAGCGCCGGGGCCAGGCGCGCGACGCCTTCGAGGAGTACCGGCGCGCGCTCCGCCTCGGCCACGGGTTCGACTGGCCGCATCGCTGCCAGACGTGTGGCGCCACGGCGCCGACCTGGCAGGATCGCTGCCCGCAATGCCATCGCTGGAACACGCTGCGCCCCTCCGCATCCACGCGCTGACGCGTCCGATGCGCGCGTGGGCGCTGGCCGCCCTCGACCTCGTCTTCCCCGCGCTCTGTCCCGTGTGCGGCTCGCCGCTGGCCGAGGGCCGCCGCGATCCCCTCTGCGGCGCCTGCTGGTCCGCGATCCCGCGCATCGCGGCGCCGTGCTGCGAGCACTGCGGCGCGCCCTTCGCCGCCGGCGGCCCGCGGCTGTGCGGTCCCTGCGCGGCCGACCCGCCCGCGTGGGACTGGGCGCGCGCGGGTGCTTCGTACGAGGGGGTGGTCCGCGACGCCATTCACGCGCTCAAGTTCGAGCGCAAGCGCGCGCTGGCCCGGCCGCTCGCCGCGCTGGTCCGCGAGCAATGGGGTGGCGTGCTCACGAGCGACGTCACGGGGCTGGTGCCGGTGCCGCTGGCCGGCGCCCGTGAGCACGAGCGCGGCTTCAACCAGGCGGCGCTGCTGGCCGAGGGCGTGGCCGCCGGGCTCGACCTGCCCGTGCGGCCGCGCTGGCTGGTGCGTGTGCGGGCCACCCGGGCCCAGAGCGAGCTGGGCGCCGCCGAGCGCCGCGCCAACGTCCGCGGCGCCTTCGCCGCCGACCCGGCGACGGCCGGCCGCCACGTCGTCGTGGTGGACGACGTGCTGACGACCGGCGCCACCGCCGCGGAGTGCGCGCGCGCCCTGCGCGCCGTGGGCGCCGCGCGGGTCGGGGTGCTCACAGTTGCCCGGGTACGCTGATCCGCCGTATACTTTGAGCGGATTTACGACAGTTCGACTGGCTGATTCCGCTCGCCCCACAAGGAGCCCTTCCATGAGCATTCGAGTTGGTGTCAACGGCTTCGGGCGCATCGGTCGCGTGTTCTTCCGCGCCGCGCTGGAAGCGCAGGACATCGAGGTCGTCGCCGTCAACGATCTGGCCGACGCCAAGACGCTGGCCCACCTGCTCAAGCACGACTCCGTCCACGGCAACCTGCCGGCCGAGGTCAGTCCCAAGGACGGCGCGATCTTCGTCAACGGGCGGGAGGTGCGCGTGCTGGGGCTGAAGGACCCCGGCAGCCTCCCCTGGAAGGAGCTGGGCGTCGACGTCGTGGTCGAGTCCACCGGCCTGTTCGTCGATACCGCGACGGCCTCCAAGCACATCCAGGCCGGCGCCAAGAAGGTGATCATCACGGCGCCCGCCAAGGATCCCGACGTCACCCTGGTGCTCGGCGTCAACGAGGCGATGTACGATCCCGCCAAGCACCGCATCATCTCCAATGCCTCCTGCACGACCAACTGCCTGGCCACCACGGCCAAGGTGCTCGACGACGCGTTCGGCATCAAGCGCGGCTTCGCCTCGACCGTGCACTCCTACACGAACGACCAGAAGATCCACGACTTCCCGCACAAGGACCTGCGGCGCGCGCGGGCGGCGGCGGTCAGCATGATTCCCACGACGACGGGCGCCGCCAAGGCGGTGGGGCTGGTGCTGCCGCACCTCAAGGGCAAGCTCGACGGCATCGCGATCCGGGTGCCGACGGTCAACGTGTCCGTGGTCGATCTCACCGCCGAGCTGAACAGGTCGGCCACCGTGCAGGCGGTCAACGAGGCCTTTCGCGAGGCGGCGGCCGGCACGATGCGCGGGATCCTCGACGCCACCGACGAGGAGCTGGTGTCGGTCGACTTCAACGGCAACCCGCACTCCTCGATCGTGGACCTGCCATCGACGGCGATGGTCGAGGGCAACATGGTCAAGGTGCTTGCCTGGTACGACAACGAGTACGGCTACTCGTCCCGCGTTCGCGACCTGATCCGGTTCATCGGCAAGACGCTGTAGCCGGCCGGTGAAGCTGTCCATCGAGCAGGTCGAGCTCGGGGGGCGGCGCGTGTTTCTGCGCGCCGACCTCAACGCGCCGCTGGAGCAGGGCGCCGTCAGCGACGACACGCGCCTCACCGCCGTGCTGCCGACCATCCGCCACGCGCTGGACCACGGCGCCGCTGTCGTCCTCGCCTCGCACCTGGGACGACCGAAGGGCGGGCCGGATCCGAAGTACTCGCTCAAGCCGGTGGCCGAGCGCCTGGAGGCGCTCCTCGAGCGGCCCATCCCCCTGGCGCCCGATTGCGTCGGCGAGACCGTCGAGGGGCTGGCCCGCGGGCTCAAGCCGGGGCAGGTGCTCCTGCTGGAGAACCTCCGCTTCCATCCCGAGGAGGAGGCCAACGACGACGGCTTCGCCAGGCGCCTGGCCACGCTGGCCGACGTCTACGTCAACGACGCCTTCGCCGCCGCCCATCGCGCCCACGCCTCGATCGCCGCCATCACGCGCCACCTGCAACCGGCCGCGGCCGGGCTGCTCATGCGTCGCGAGCTGGAGGCGCTGGGTCGGATCCTCGAGGCGCCGGCGCGGCCGCTGGTGGCGGTGCTGGGCGGCGCCAAGGTCTCCGACAAGATCGCGCTGGTCGAGCATCTGCTCGCGCGCGTGGACGCGCTCCTCATCGGCGGCGGCATGGCGTTCACCTTCCTGCGCGCCCTCGGTCACGGCGTGGGCAAGTCGCTCGTCGAGGTCGAGCGCGTCGAGATGGCGCGGGCGACGCTGGAGGCCGCCCGCCGCCGCGGCGTGCAGATCGTGCTGCCGGTCGACGCGGTGGTCGCCGGTGGGCTCGACAGCCCGTCGGGTCGCGCGGTGTCGGTGCGCGACATCGGGGCCGAGCAGATGGGCCTCGACCTGGGCCCGGTGAGCGTCGAGCGCTTCGCGGCGGTGCTCAAGACCGCCAAGACCATCGTGTGGAACGGCCCCATGGGCGTCTTCGAGAAGCCGGCGTTCGCCACCGGGACCGTGGCGCTGGCCCGCGCGGTGGCCGAGTCGGGCGCGTTCTCCGTCATCGGCGGCGGCGACACGGTGGCGGCGGTGAACCAGGCCGGCGTCGCCGACCGCATCGGCTACATCTCGACCGCGGGCGGCGCGTTCCTGGAATTCCTCGAGGGCCGCACGCTGCCGGGCGTGGAGGCCCTGACGGAGGCCTGATGCGCACGCCCCTGGTCGTCGGCAACTGGAAGATGAACGGCACGCTGGCCGAGACGCGCGCGCTGGCCACCGCCATCCGCGACGGGCTCAAGCGGCCGGGGCGGGTGGAGGTGGCGGTGTGTCCGCCGTTCACCGCGCTGGCGGCCGCGGCCGAGGTCCTGGCCGGCAGCCCCATCGCGCTCGGCGCCCAGAATTGCCATCACGAGCCGTCGGGCGCCCACACCGGCGAGATCGCGCCGCCGATGCTGGTGGAGCTGGGCTGCCGCTTCGTGCTGTGCGGCCACTCCGAGCGCCGCCGCGAGATGGGCGAGACCGACGAGCAGATCAAGCTGAAGGTCGCTTCCGCCCTCCGCCACAACCTCACGCCGGTGCTCTGCGTCGGCGAGACCGGGGAGGAGCGCCGGCAGGGCCTCACCTTCACCACCGTCGAGGGCCAGCTGCGCGCGGGTCTGGCCGGGCTCGACCTGGCGGCGCTCGCCCGGTGCGTGCTCGCCTACGAGCCCGTGTGGGCGATCGGCACCGGCGTCAACGCCACTCCCGGCCAGGCCGCCGAGGTGCACGGCTACCTGCGTGGCCTGCTGTCCGAGCTGGGATCCAAGGAAACCGCGCAGGGCATCCGCATCCTGTACGGTGGCAGCGTCAAGGCCGACAACGCCGACGCGCTGCTGGCCGAGACGGAAATCGACGGGGCACTGGTCGGCGGCGCCAGCCTCGCCGCGCCCGGATTCATCGCGATCGTCAGGAGGGCGGCGCGGGGCGCCGCCTCGAGAGGGGAGTAGCTCGATGGTCATCGCGCTCACGATTCTGCACGTGCTCATGTGCTTCGCCATCGTCGCCATCGTGCTGCTGCAGTCCGGCAAGGGCGCCGACATCGGGTCGGCCTTCGGCGGGGCCGGCAGCCAGGCGGTGTTCGGGTCCATGGGCACGCCGACGCTGCTCGGCAAGATCACCACCGCCGTTGCCATCGTGTTCACGCTCACCTCGTTCAGCCTCGCGCTGCTGGGCGGCGAGCGCGCGGGCTCGGTCGTGCGCGAGCCGGTCACCGCGGCGCCCTCGGCGCCGGCGCCGTCCGCGCCGGCCAGCCCCGCGCCGGCGACGCCCGCGCCGGCTCCCGGACGATAACAGTGGGACGGCGTAGGCTGGGGCGGTTCGGGACGGCGGTCGCGCTGGCGGGGCTGGCCGTCGGCTGCCAAGGTGAGGCGGCGAGCGAGCAGAAAACCGGCGCCAACACGCCGGCCTACGGCGACACGATGGTCGAGGCCTCGATCGGCAACGTCTCCAGCCTGATCCCGAACATCACCAGCGACCAGTCCTCCCACGAGGTCGGCGACCTCATGTACAACGGCCTCGTCACGCTGGGCCGCGACCTCGAGCTCGCGCCGGAGCTGGCGAAGTCGTGGACCTTCAGCAAGGACTGCCTGACGCTCGATTTCAAGCTGCACGAGCGCGTGAAGTGGCACGACGGCGCGCCGTTCACCGCCGACGACGTGGTGTTCACGTGGGCCACCCTGATCAACCCCAAGACCCCCAGCCCCTACAAGTCCGACTTCAACGACGTCGAGCGCGTGGACGCGCTGGATCGCCACACGGTCCGCGTGACGTACAAGAAGCCGTACGCGAAGGCGGTGCTGTCGTGGGCGATCCCGATGCTGCCGCGCCATCTGCTCGAGCGCTGGGTCAAGGACGGCAAGATCAAGGAGGCGCCCCAGAACTGGAGCGCACCGGTCGGCACCGGACCGTAGTCGTGCATGTCGACCACCCCGTCGCCCACGGTTCCGTCAGCGTTGACCGGCCAGACATCGAGCTCCTTCCAGTCCGGCGGCAGCTCGTCCGGCGTCACGACCCCGTCGCCGCTCTTGTCGAGCTCACTCTTCGTCACGCGGCCATCGTGATTCGCGTCGTACTTGGCGAGGAAGGCCGCGACCTTCCGGGCGTGCGCCGGGTCGTCCGCAAAGAGCCAGCCGAAGGACGGCATGATGGACTCCGGCTCGGTCGAGCGCGGATTCCAATGATGCGCGTAGTGCCACTCGTTGGAGCGGCGACCGCCCTCGCGCGACAACTCCGGTCCGATGCGCCTGGTTCCGAACATCTGGGGGAGATCCTCGCTGATCTCCCCTGCCTGCGTGACGGGGCCCCACTTGTCCGTATCCCGATTGACCGGGCGAATATACTGCG
>JBGPZN010000243.1:0-5538 GCA_041493815.1 Methylomirabilia bacterium | reverse complement strand
CGCGCGCCTACCTCCGGCACCTGTTCATGAGCGAGGAGCTGCTCGTGTACCGGCTGCTCTCGCTCCACAACCTGTACTTCTTCCTCGGCCTGATGGCGGCGATGCGCGCGGCCATCGCCGAGGGCGCGTTCGAGTCCTTCCGCGCTCGGTTCCTCGCCCGCTATGCCGTCTCCGCCCCGGCGGAGGACGCCCCCCGGGCCTGAATGGACCGGGGCCGGCGTCTCTTCCCGCGCGGCGCGGCGATCGCCGCGTCGGCGGTGCTCCTCGTCGCCTCTACCGTGGCCGGGGACGACGCCCGGACCTTCTATTACGGCCGGGTGGTGGATATCAATCCCGGATCGCGTGTCATCACCATGCGAGGAGATGACAACGCGAAGTGGCGGTTCAAGGTCACGGAATCGACCGAGTTCGAGAGGGACCTGGAGCGGCCGGTGTCCGCCACGCTCGCGGACGTGACGATCGGCGTCCGCGTGCGCATCCTGGCCGGGTCGGCGATGATGAACCCCACGATCCGGCAGGCGCTGCATATTTTCGTCTACCGCTGATCGGGGCCGTGTGAGAGAAGTGGGAATGCGCCTCGCCGGTGTCCTCTCGACGCGCGCGCGCCAGACCCTGTGGATCGCCGCCGCGGCCGTGTCACTCGTCGCCACGGATCTCGGCGCTCGCATCCTGGCGACCAACGACGAGGCGCGCTTCGCCCTGCTCGCGCAGGACATCCTCGTCCGCGGCGACTGGCTGCACCCGCGGCTCAACGGCAGCCCGTACTTCAACAAGCCCCCGCTCCAGGCCTGGCTGATCGCCGCCGCGTCGTGGCCGAGCGGGCACGTCACCCAGGTGACCGCGGTGCTGCCGTCGGCGCTGGCGGCCATCGCCGCCACGCTGGCCGTGTGGGCGCTGGGCCGTCGTCTGTTTGGCACGGATGCCGGGCGCGCGGCCGCGCTGGCCTTCATGACGATGCAGGGCGTGTTCCTCCACGCGCGGCTGCCGCTGCCCGACATGCTCATGACGGCGCTCATCACCGCCAGCCTGGGCATGTACAGCCTCGCGCTCCGCGGGACCAGCGTGCACTGGGTGGCCTTCTACGGGCTGGTGGGGGTCGCCTTCTGGGCCAAGGGGCCGGCCGGACTGTTGCCGCTGGCCGTGGCGATCGTCGATGGCACGCTGCGCTTCAAACGGGACTGGTGGCGGCGGATCGGGTTGCCGTGCGGCCTCGTCGTGGTGCTGGTCGTGGTCGCTCCCTGGTGGATCGCGGGGTTCTCCGCGGACCGCGCCGCATTGAGCCACGCCATCGTCTCCGATCAGCTCCGATGGTACGCGCCGGCGGCGCCGTCGCTGGCCTCCCTGATGGCGCCGTTCCAGAACGTCGCCAGCGTCGCGTTCCCGTGGGTGCTGGTGCTTCCGCTCGTCGTGGTCCAGGCCCTGCGCGTGACCCGCGGGCGCGGCACGGAGCGGGATCACGTGGTGCTGCTGCTGACGTGGACGGTGGTGACCCTGGTCCTGGTGGCCCTGTCCCGCTCGCAGCGCATGCGGTACTACTTGCCGCTGGCGCCGCCCCTCGCGCTGCTGATCGGCTGGTGGTACGCCGGATCGGTCGTGAAGCATCGCGTCGAACAGCCCGTGCGGTGGCGGGTGTATGCGACGATCGGCGCGTCGGTGGCGGTCCTCGCCCTCGCCGTGTCGGCGGCGCGGCCGCGCTGGCGAGACGAGGTCCGCCTGCTCGTCCCGGACTCGGTGGGGGAGGCGACCTTCCTGCTCGCGGCGCTGGGGCTCATGCTCCTGTCGCTCGTCCTCGGGGTGCGACACAAGCGGCTCGCCCCTGCATTCGCCGCCGCGTGGATCGGCGCCGTGCTCCTGCTGGCGGGCGGATACCACTGGGCGCTCGTGCGTCGCAACGCGGCGTACGACTACCAGCGGATCTATGTCGCCGCCCAGCCGCTGCTGCGGGACGTCAACGAGCTGCGGGCCTGGGGCGTCCCGGCGCTGCCACTGGCGTTCTACTTTCGGCGACCGGTGACGGCGGTCGAGCCTCACCACGCGCTGCCGGCCCTGCCTGCCGACCGTGTGCCCACCCTCGCGGTCGCCCGGGCGAGCCTCCTGCCTCGCGGTCGCTCCCCGGAGCTGATCGTCGTCGGCGGCGAGCGGCTCGGCCCGGATGCCGTCGCCCTCGTCCGGCAGGAATCGCGGGCCGCCGACGACCGCGCGGCGCCGTGATGGGCTAGGCACTCGGCGGGTTCTGCAGTATCATCCGGGTCTGTTTTGCGCGAATGAGACCGAGCGCCCGGAGGTCTGATCCCCGATGAACCTCGCCCACGCCGCCGACCTCGCCTATGCCGCGTCCGCAGCGCCCGGAAGCGCCGGGGGCCCGGCGGCGTACCTGCAACCGCTGATCCTGTTCGGCGCGATGTTCGCGATCTTCTACTTCATCGTGCTCCGACCCCAGCAACGGCAGAAGGCCGACCGCGAGCGCATGCTGACGGCGTTGAAGAAGGGCGACCGGGTCGTCACCAACAGCGGCATGCACGGCACCGTCGTCACCCTCGGCGAGCACACCGTCACCCTGCGCGTGGCCGATCAGGTGAAGCTGGAGTTCGACCGCGCCGCCATCGGCCGCGTGGTGGCGGCCTCGGGCGAGAAGGATGCCTAGGCGCCTCTGGGTTCGCAGCAGCGTCGTGGCGGCGGTGCTGGCGGTGTCGCTCTGGTATCTGTACCCGCCGCAGAAGAGCATCAACCTCGGCCTCGACCTGCAGGGCGGCATCCACCTCGTGCTCGGCGTCGACGTCGACAAGTACGTCGCCTCCCAGACCGAGCGCGCCGCCGAGGACCTCAAGAGCGGGCTCGAGCGCAAGGGCGTCGCCGTCAAGCGGGTGGTCCGCGAGGGGCTGAGCACCATCGCGGTCGAGCTGGCCAACACCACCAACTGGAACGACGCGCTCACGGTGGCCGCGGAGTTCGGCGTCTTCGAGGTGGCGCAGCGGGACGACAAGGCGGGCCGCTTCACGCTGGCCATGCGCGAGCGGCAGATCACCCAGCTGCGCGACGACGCCGTCCGCCAGGGCCTGGAGACGATCCGCAACCGCATCGACCAGTTCGGCGTGGCCGAGGCGACCATCGCCCGCCAGGGCGTGGACCGCATCCTCATCCAGCTGCCCGGCGTGCAGGACCCCGACCGCGCCAAGGCGCTGATCGGCAAGACGGCGCTGCTGGAGTTCAAGCTCCTCGACGAGCAGACCCCGGTCGAGCAGGCGCTGGCCGGGCGGCTGCCGGAGACGTCGGAGGTCCTGTATGAGCGGCGCGTGGACAAGGAGACGAAGGTCGAGCGCAAGATTCCCTCCGTCGTGCAGAAGCGCACGCTGCTGACCGGCTCCGAGCTGACCCGGGCCGAGGTCCAGGCCGATCCGAACTCGACGGGCAACTGGCAGGTGGCCATCGAGTTCACCGCCACCGGCACCCGGATCTTCGGCGAGGTCACCGAGCAGAACGTCACCCGCCGCCTGGCCATCATCCTCGACGGCAGCCTCTACTCGGCGCCGCGGATCAACGAGCGGATCCCGGGCGGGCGGGCCGTCATCACCGGGCAGTTCACGGTGGACGAGGCGCGCGACCTGGCCATCGTGCTGCGGGCGGGGGCGCTGCCGGCCCCGGTCACCATCATGGAAGAGCGCACGGTGGGGCCCTCGCTCGGCGCCGACTCGATCCGGCAGGGGATGATCGCCATCCTCGGCTCGGCCGGCGCCGTCTTCGTCTTCATGCTGCTCTACTACCGGGTCTCCGGTGCCATCGCCGACGTCGCGCTCGTGCTGAACCTGATCATCCTGCTGGCCTGCATGGCTGCCTTCGGCGCCACCCTCACGCTGCCCGGCATCGCCGGCATCGCGCTCACCATCGGCATGGCGGTCGACACCAACATCCTGATCTTCGAGCGCATCCGCGAGGAGCTCCGGGTGGGCAAGACCGCGCGGTCGGCCATCGAGGCCGGATTCGCGCGGGCCCTGCGGACGATCATCGACACGCATCTGACGGTCATGGTGACGGCCGCCATCCTCTACAACTTCGGGACGGGGCCGGTAAAGGGCTTCGCCGTCTCGCTGTTCATCGGCCTCGCGGCCAGCCTCTTCACCGCGTACTTCTTCACGCGCCTGCTGTTCGACATCATCTACACGGGGCGGCGGAAGCTGCAGGCGATCTCCATATGATCGAGCTGTTCCACGCGCCCAACTACAACTTCATCGGCAAGCGCCGGTGGGCGTACGTCGTCTCCGGCGTCATCATGCTGATCGGCCTCGGCTCGCTCGGCCTGCGCGGGCTGCGCTACGACATCGACTTCACCGGCGGCACCCTCGTGCAGGTCCGCTTCGAGCACCCGCCCACGGTCGGCGCGATCCGGGCCGGCCTCAGCCGCATCCAGCTCGGCGAGAGCGTCATCCAGCAGTACGGCGATCCGCGCGAATACATCGTGCGCGCCACGTTGACGACCGGCTCGTCCGAGGAGCTGGCCAAGCGGGTGACCGGCGCCCTCGGCCAGGAGCCGTCGCTCGGCACGTTCGAGATCCGCCGCGTGGAATTCGTCGGTCCCCAGGTCGGGCGCGATCTCCAGCTCCAGGCGATCTACGCCGTGCTGTTCGGGCTGGCCGGCATCCTGGTCTACATCGCGTGGGCCTTCAAGAGCGTCAAGGGCGGGGTGGCCGCGATCGCCGCCGTCTTCCACGACATGATCGTCTGCCTGGGCGCCCTGTCGCTGAGCGGGCGGGAGTTCTCGCTGCCGGTGCTGGCGGCGCTGCTGACGATCATCGGCTACTCGGTCAACGACACGATCGTCGCCTACGACCGCCTGCGCGAGAACCGCGGCAAGTTCTCGCAGAAGGGCAAGGGCTTCGCCGAGCAGATGAACGACGCCGTCAACCAGACGCTGTCGCGGACGGTGCTCACCGCGCTGACCGTGTTCCTGTCCACGGCGATCCTCCTGTTCTTCGGCGGCAAGACCCTGGAGGACTTCGCCTTCGTGCTCTTCGTCGGCGTCATCACGGGGACGTACTCCACGATCTACATCGCCGGATCGATCATCGTGGACTGGACGCAAGCCACCGAGGGCCGTGTGGCGCGCCGGAAAAAAGCGGTGGCGAAAACCTGAAGGCCGCGTAAAATCGTATGATTACCCAGAGGGTTAGGCTTCGTGACCGAGCTTTCGACGCTCATCGAGGAGATTCCGAAGTACCAGCCGGGTGCCGACCTGGACGTACTGCAGCGCGCCTACCGGTTCTCTGAGGTCTCCCACCAGGGTCAGCAACGCGCCTCCGGCGAGCCGTACCTGTCGCACCCGCTCGAGGTCGCCCACCTCCTCGTCGGCTTCAAGATGGACGTCACCACGGTCACCGCCGGCCTGCTCCACGACGTCCTCGAGGACACCGCCGCCACCAAGGAGCAGCTCGAGCGCGAGTTCGGCAAGGAGATCGCCGACCTCGTCGACGGCGTCACCAAGATCGGCAAGCTGGCCTTCTCCTCGCGCGAGGAGCGGCAGGCCGAGAACTTCCGCAAGATGCT
>JBGPZN010000441.1:0-3283 GCA_041493815.1 Methylomirabilia bacterium | reverse complement strand
GACGGCCAGGAAGAACCCGGCGAGCGGGTCCATCGTGAGCTCGAGGCCGCCGAGCGGCACGACACCGTCCACGCGGACGGTCCACGCGATGCCCAGCATGCCCGCGACGCCGACGCCGGCGCCGGCGACGCCGGCCGCGACGGTCAGCGCGTAGAGCAGGCCTGCCATCAGCGGGCGGCGCCGCCCGCGCGATGGCCGATCACGGCGAGCAGTCCGGCCAGCAGCGCCTTCGGTGAGGGCGGGCAGCCCGGGATCACCGCGTCGACGGGCACCACGTTGCCGACGCCACCCTCCACCGCGTAGGAGCCGGCGAAGATCCCGCCGTCGCGCGCGCAATCGCCGGCGGCGATGACGATCTTGGGATCGGGCGTCGCCGCCCACGTGCGCCGGAGCGCCTCCGCCATGTTGCGGGTGACCGGTCCGGTCACGAGCAGGCAGTCGGCATGACGCGGGGAGGCCACGAAGTGCAGGCCGAAGCGCTCGAGGTCGTAGTGGGGCCCGGTCAGTCCGGAGATCTCCAGCTCGCAGCCGTTGCAGGAGCCGGCGTCGACCTGGCGGATGTGCAGCGAGCGGCCGAACAGACGGTGCACCTCCTCGCCCAGCCGCCGGCCGAGCGTCTCCAGCTCGGGGTCGGCGGCGGCGGGCTCGGTGACGATGCCGGTGCGGAGCGCGAGGTGGAGCTGGCGGATCACGCGGGTCGGGTGGCTCGCCGCCGCGGCGGCCGGCGACTCTCGCGCCGCAGGGCCCGCAGCATGGTCTGGCTGCCGGTGAGCTGGGCGTTGAAGATCGCGCGCGAGACGTCGAGGAGGGCGCCGACGCGGGCGTCGCGCACGGCGTAGCGCACCGTGGTGCCCTCCTTGCGCGAGGCCACCACGTGCTTGGCGCGCAGGATGGCGAGGTGCTGGGACACCGTCGACTGGTCGACCGTGAGCGCGGCCTGCAGCTCCTGCACCGACCGCTCGCCGTGGCGCAGCACCTCGAGGAGCCGGATGCGAACGGGATGGGCGAGGGCCTTGAAGAACTCCGCCTTGAAGAGCTGCAGGTCGGGGAGGAGCATCATCGGCGGCGTCTTTATATGGCGATATTCTTATATAGTCAAGATTGCTGCGCGCACGAAGTGCTTGAGGTCCGGCGCGGTTGGGCGTCGAATAGCGCGGTGCCCACCCCCGAATCCGAGGCGCGCCGCCCGGGCCGGCTGCTCCGCATCGTGCGGGCGCGGCCCCGGCTCGTCGTCTCGGGGGCCATCGGGATCGTCGTGACCGTCGCGCTCGGAATCGTGCCCCGGTGGGCCCTCGCGCACCGCCTGCTCGTCGGCTGGGACATCGCCGCCGGGCTCTATCTGGTGCTCGCGTTTCACATGATGGCCTCGTCCGACGTCCACGGCATCCGCCGTCGGGCGGCCCGGCAGGACGAGGGGCAGGCCGCCATCCTGGTGCTGACGGTGGCGGCGGCGCTGGCGAGCCTCGCCGCCATCTTCGTCGAGCTCGGCACTTCCGGGGGCGCCGGCGAGGGCCGGCAGCCGGCCCGGCTCATCCTGGCGGCCGGAACCATCGTGCTGTCGTGGGCCTTCATCCACACGATGTTCGCACTGCACTACGCCCACGAGTTCTACGACGAGGATGCCGGCGGCGGCATGGCCTTCCCGGGCGGCGACGAGGAACCCGACTACTGGGACTTCGTCTACTTCTCCTTCGTCATCGGCATGACGTCGCAGGTCTCCGACGTCGGGGTCACCAGCAAGGTGGTCCGCCGCACCGTCGCCGCGCACGGCGTCGTGGCCTTCGTGTTCAACGCCGCGCTCCTCGCCTTGACCGTCAACATCGCCGCGAGCGCGATATGATGCCGACCACTCGTTCGCGGCTCGAGGGTCGCGCGCGCAATTCACTCAGGAGGGACCGACGATGGCAGCGTACATTCTCGCTGACGTGGACATCACCGACGCCGCCGGATTCGAGGCGTATCGCCAGCAGGTGCCGGCGACGGTCGCGAAGTACGGCGGCAAGTTCTGCGTGCGGGGCGGCCGGTTCGAGACGCTCGAGGGGACGTGGCCGCTGAAGCGTCTCGTGGTGCTCGAGTTCCCGAGCGTCGAGCAGGCCCGGCGATGGTACGACTCCCCGGAGTACCGGGAGCCGAAGGCCCTGCGGTTCAAGACGGCGACGACCAACCTGATCCTCGTCGAGGGCGCTTGAGGATCGATCAGAGACCGGCGCGGTGGCGCAGCGCCTCGCGCGCCTGGTCGGCTCGCCGCAGCAGGCGGTCGACGTCCACGCCCACCAGCTTGCCGTTGCGCTTGACGGTACCACGGCGGCGTGAGGCCGAAGTTGGGGCCATAGCCGTAGACCTCCCGGATGTGCGCGTCCCGCAGCGCGTGGATCGCCGCGTCGGTGTGGGCCGGTGACGTCGCGATGTGCGACCAGTCGAGGATGGTCGTGATCCCGGCGTTCATCGCCGACAGCGCGCTGATGGTGTCGCCCAGGTAGACCTCGTCCGGCGTCAGCTTCGGGGCGAAGCCGAACAGGATCTTGGCGAGGTAGTCACCGAGCAGGTCGTTGGGGCCGATGTTGCGCAGCAGCCCCTGCCACGTGTGCCGGTGGGTGTCGACGAAGCCCGAAGCGCGCCGGCCAGGCCCAGGGCGGTCGTGCCCAGGAGGTTGCGCCGTGAGAGGCCTCCCTCCTGGGTGGGCTGCGAGTCACTGCGGGACGGGTCTCGACCGTGCACGGCGATCCTCCACGAATCCGAGCGGGCGGGACGGCGATCTATGGCCGGCGAATCTGCGCCCCGGCCCGGGCGTTGTCGAGCGAAGTTGCGCGGCGAGCGAGCGCGGCGACTGGACGGCGGGACGGCGTGTCGGGCTTTCCCCGACTACCGGCGTGAGGCTGCCCGCGATACGCTGCATGTCGACCGCTCCGTTATGCTCTCATCGCTCGGCCGGGTGTTGGTGGTGGAGGACGAGCCTCGCGTCGGGGCGATGCTCCGCGACGTGCTCGTCGAGCTCGGCTACATCGTGAAGCTCGCCGCCGGGGGCGCCGAGGCGCTGCAGCTCGTGCCGGTCTTCGAGCCCGATGTCGTCCTGCTCGACCTGCTCATGCCTGAGATGTCCGGGGTCGAGGTGCTCGATCACCTTCGCCGTGACCATCCGACCCTTCGCGTCGTCATCATGAGCGGGAACGAGGACGTCGAGGTGGCGCGCGCCACGCTGCGGGACGGAGCGTTTGACTATCTGGGCAAGCCGTTCAAGATCGAGGTGCTCGCGCGGGTCGTCGCGGCGGCGGTCGCGCTGCGG
>JBGPZN010000651.1:0-2015 GCA_041493815.1 Methylomirabilia bacterium | reverse complement strand
GCGCAGCAGCTTCCACCAGTCCACGTCGCCGGTGGAGCGGCGCGTCTTGACGCTCGGATGCCACTTCCAGACCAGGGCGCCGTCGGGCCGCTGGCGCAGGCTGTGGGAGACGACCCAGCGGTAGTAGTGGATGCCGGGGTACGGGTTGCCGCGAAGCAGGTGCTGGGCGGCCTGCTCGATGCTCTCCCAGGTCTCGGGCTCGGGCGGTCCCGACGACGGCGCGCTCGCCTTGGCGCTGATCTCGGGGCCGATGTCGACGACCACCAGCTTGGCTACGCGTTCGGGCCGCTTCGACGCGAAGTACATGCCGTTGCGGCCGCCCATCGAGAGGCCGACCAGTACGAACGAGGCGAGGCCGAGCTGATCCGCCACCCCGGCGATGTCGTCGAAGGCGACGACGGGGTTGTAGACGTCGGCGGGCTCGCTGTCGCCGTGGCCGCGCTGGTCGAGGGCGTGGACGTGGAAGTGGGGCTGCAGCGCGATGCTCAGCGTGTCCCAGGCGTGGGCGTGGCCGGTGAAGCCGTGCAGGAGCAGCAGCGGCGGGCGGCCGGCGCCCCCCCAGTCGAGCAGGTGCAGGCGAAGGCCGTTGACGACGAGGTCGCGCTCGTGCGGTCGCAGGAGGTTCATGGGCCCGAGGATACCAGTCCCCGGCTAGGCGCGCCGCCGGCCGCGCCCGGGCAGGGTGCGCGCGACCTCCCGCACGGCGGCGATGAGCGGCGAGGCGGCCCGGTCCTTGTGATAGACGAGGTCGAGCCGGTGCACGAAGCCGCGCTCACGGATCGCCAGAGCGCGCACCGTCCCCGTCCGCACCTCGGTGCGCACGACCTCCTGCGACACGATGCCGACGCCGGCGCCGAGCTCCACCGCGCGCTTGATCGCGTCGTTGGAGCCCAGCTCCATGGCGACGCGCAGGCGCCGCGTGGCCGAGCCCAGCCGCGCCTCGAGGAAGCGCCGCGTGGTGGAGACCGCCTCGCGCGTGATCAGGGGGACGTCGGCCAGCTTGCGCACCGACACCGTCCGCCGCCGAGCCCAAGCATGCCCGGGCGCCACGATGACGACGAGCGGATCGCCGCAGAAGGGCATGCGGGCCAGCGAGGCGTGCTGCTGCTCCTCACCGACCAGAGCGACGTCGTCGCTCAGCGTGAGGATCCGCTGGACGATGCGCTCGGAGGTGTCGAGGCCCAGCACGACGTGGATGCCCGGGTACCGACGGTGAAAGGCCGCGATGAGGTCCGTGGCATACGCGCTGCCGGTCGGTCCCGTGACCAGGCGCAGCCGCCCGCTGGTGAGCCCCCGCGCGCCCTCGAGGTGCCGGCTCGCCTCGTCCACGAGCGCGAAGATCCGGCGGGCGTAGTCCTGCAGGACGAGGCCGGCCTCGGTGAGCCGGGGGCGGCGGCGAATGCGCTCGAAGAGCTGCACGCCGCAGTCGCGCTCGAGCTGGCGGATCTGCAGCGTCACCGCCGGTTGAGTGACGGACAGCGTCTCGGCCGCCCGGGTGAAGCTGCCGGTGCGGGCGACGGCCTCGAAGACACGGAGCTGGTTCAGCGTCACGCCGGCGAGATCCTATCGCGAGCCGATCTTATGGAGTGGGCGAGATTTATTAGCTCCGTCGAATCGCCCGGCGTGGGCATGCTGAACCCATGGCTTACTGGTTCCGGAAGGTGTTCTCGACGGCGGCGCTGGCCCGGCATCTGGATCGCAACCCGGTCCGCGCGGTGGTCGTCCTCGACTGGCTGATCCTGGGCGGGGGTCTGTCCTAGCCCTGGCAGGCTGCTGAAAAAGGCCCATCTGCTTCGTTGGCGCCCTCGGCCGCACGCTCAACGTACAGGGAGTACGCCTCGCGTGCGGCCTTCGGGCGCCGCCCCGCATCTGGACCTTTTTGAGCAGCCTGCTGGTTTTTCAGCAACCTGCTAGACGAGGAGGCCGGCCCGGCCGACAAGGGCGTTGTTCCGCAGCAGGGCGTGTGCCTCCTCGGCGCCCTCGAGCGGGAACGTGCGGCTGACCACGGCGCGGAT
>JBGPZN010000285.1:0-4855 GCA_041493815.1 Methylomirabilia bacterium | reverse complement strand
GCGAAGCCGCCGGCCATGTCGCCGTACAGCGTCGAGTAGCCCACGGCGATCTCGCTCTTGTTGCCGGTGGTCAGCACCAGCCAGCCGAACTTGTTGCTGAGCGCCATCAGGAGCGTCCCCCGGATGCGGGCCTGGATGTTCTCCTCGGCCACGTCCTCCTTGAGCCCCTTGAAGGGTTCGGCCAGCGTCTTCTTGAAGGCCTTGAACACCGGCGTGATCGGCAGGGTGAGGAAATCGACGCCGAGGTTCCTGGCCAGCCGCTTGGCGTCGTTCCTCGTGCCCGACGACGAGTACGGCGACGGCATGGTGACGCCGGTGACGTTCTCCCGCCCCAGGGCCTCGACCGCGATGGCGGCCACCAGCGAGGAGTCGATGCCGCCCGACAGGCCGATCACCACGCGCGTGAAGCCGTTCTTGCGGACGTAGTCGCGCGTGCCCAGCACCAGCGCCTCGTACACCTCGTCGACCGGCGCCAGCGGCACCACGTCGTGGGACGGCAGCGGCGGGGCCGGCGCCTCCGCCAGCGGCGGCAGCACGAGGCGCGACGCCTCGACGGCTCCCTGCTTTTCCTTGCGCCGCCGCGAGTCGTGCAGGCGCGCGTGGAAGACGGCGTCGAGGTCCAGGTCGGCGACGACGAAGTCCTCGGCGAACTGGCGGCCGCGCGCCACCGGCTCCCCGCGCTCGTTGACGATCAGGCTGCCGCCGTCGAAGACCAGCTCGTCCTGGCCGCCGACCATGTTGACGAAGGCCAGGCAGACGACGTCGTCGGCGGCGCGGGTGGCGATCATCCGCTCGCGCTGGTGCCCCTTGCCGGCGTGATAGGGCGAGGCGTTGATGGTGACCACCAGCTCGGCGCCGGCCAGCGCCTGGCGCGTCGTGGGTCCCGTCGGGTACCAGATGTCCTCGCAGATGTTGACCGCGAACGTGGTCCCGCCCAGCGTGAACACCGGCGCCTCGGTCCCCGCCTGGAAGTAGCGGTTCTCGTCGAACACGCCGTAGTTCGGCAGGTACTGCTTGTGGTAGACGCCGGCCACGGCGCCGTCGTGCAGCACCGCCGCCGCGTTGAAGATGTCGTCGCGCTTGTCCACGAACCCGACGACGGCGGTGAGGCCGGCCGAGGCCCCGGCCAGGTCGGCCAGCGCGCGCAGATTGGCCTCGATGAACGCCGACTTGAAGAGCAGATCCTCGGGGGGGTATCCGGTGACGGCCAGCTCGGGGAAGGCCACCAGCCGGCAGCCGAGCGCCCGCGCCTGCTCGAGGCCGGCGCGGATCCTCGTCACGTTGCCCTCGAGGTCACCCACCGTGGAGTTGATCTGGGCGAGAGCGACCCGGAAGCGGCGCATGGCGGTATTGTACCCGCGCCGGCGGCGGGCCGGCGCATTGTCAATCGCGGGCTGGCCCTGCCATACGCGAACTTTTCACACACTCGATCAGTGGTGGCATCGCCCTTTGTCCGCGGTCGCGGAGAGGAAGGTCCGTGATGAACCACAACTTCAGAAAGTGATGGAGGGAGACGTTACAGGGCCCGGTGGAACCGAAGCCTATGGGGCCCAGCCGTTCCGGAAGAACTTGGATCCAGGGGCGCGCCGGCGAAGCGGGCGCCGGGAGCGGTGATATCATCCCGTGCATGACAGCGAAGGTTCCGTGGTTGCCGTCGCAGTTGCCGCCGGGGGCGAGGCCGGAGCGGTGCCCGCGGTGTGGGAAGGCGGCGTTCATCCCGTGGACGCTGCGGCGTGACGATCGCACCAAGATCGTGATGCGCACGTGGGTCTGCACCGAGTGCCAGATCACCCAGGAGCGCCCCGAGCCAGAGTAGCCCGGGAGCCGTGGATATTAGATAGAGGAGTTGGGTTTGGGGACCATGTCGTGGCCCCCAAAATGATTCACGTGGTCGATGAGGCGGCGCAGGCGCGAGTATGACGAGCGGTTAAACGGGATGATCAGCCGCGGCAGCTCGGGACACTCGTTCAGCTCTTGCGGCACCGGCCCCGGCGCCTGGTCGAGCGGGCCCTTCAGGATGTCCTCGAACCGTTGCTCGATGTCGCGCACCTCGTCGTCGGTCAGCGCCCGCGTGAGGCGGAAGACGAGGTGGTCGCCAACGATACGCGAGGAGTGAAAGACCCGATAGAAACCGATGACCTCGCCCACGGCGTCTTCGACGCCGTCCACGATCCGGTAGAACCCGGTGTCGGCGGCTTCGATGACCCCGCGCTCCACCAGGGTGCCCTGCACGAAGCGGTCCCAGATGCGCCAGTACGGCTTGGGGCCCGTCTCCAGCAGCACGACCGGCACGATCGCGGACTTGCCGGTCTGCATGAGCGTGAGCAGCTCGAAGCACTCGTCCATCGTGCCGAAGCCACCCGGGAAGAGCACGACCGCGCTGGCCTCCTTCACCAGGAACAGCTTGCGGGTGAAGAAGTACTTGAACGTGATGAGCTTGGGGTCGGAGGCGATCCACGGGTTCGCCTCCTGCTCGAACGGTAGCCGGATGTTGAGCCCGAAGCTCTGCTCGCCGCCGGCACCCTCCTGGGCGGCGCCCATGATGCCGGCCCCGGCGCCGGTCACGACCATCCAGCCCTCCTGCACCATGCGCCGGCCGAAGTCGCGCGCGGTGAGCGCGCCCGCCTCGCCGCCGGCCGTGCGGGCGGAGCCGAACACCGTCACCTTGCGCACCGCCCGGTACGGCGCGAACACCTTGTAGGCGTAGCGCAGCTCCTTGAGCGCAAAGGTTGTGATCCTGAGGTCGCCCGATTGCGCGCCGTCCTCGTGCAGCTTCAGCACGGTGGTCAGCATCTGCTGGATGTAGCCGCGGCGGTCGGGCGACACGCCGGCGACCTCGACGAGCTGGGCGATCAGGCGATTGGCGGCGTCGTTCTGCAGTTGATAGCGTCGTGATTCAGCCACGGTTCGAGTATACCGTCAGTCTCGTCCGGTGACCGTCAACCAAAGCCCGAGCACGATGAGCACGGCGCCGGCTCCCGTGAAGACGGTGAGCGGCTCGCGCAACAGCACGACCCCGAGGACGGCGCCGCCGATCGGCTGCACCGTCACGAAGATCGCGACCTGCGGCGCGCTGACGCGCGCCAGCACCCAGTTCCACAGCAGATAGCCGAACGCCGTGATGACGATGGCCAGGTAGAGCGCGCCCCCCACCGCGGCCGGGCTCAGCACCGGCCGGGCGCCGCCGAGCCACTCGGCGACGGCGAGCGGGAGCATGACGACCGCGCCCCACACGATCGAGCGGGCGGTGACCACGAGCGGGCTATGGCGGGCCAGCACGGCGCGGCCGATCAGCGTGTAGGCCCCGTAGGCGAGGCCGGCCAGCACGAGCAGGAGGTCGCCGCGCCAGTGCGGCGCCAGCGCGAGCGTGAGCCCCGGCACGCCGTTGAGCACGACGAGGACGGCGCCCAGGAGGGCGAGGGCGCCGCCGGCCACCTCGCGCCGGCGCAGGCGCTCGCCGAGGAGCAGGGGGCTCAGCGCCATGATCGACAGCGGCTCGACGATGATCAGCAGCGCCGCGTTGGTCGCGGTCGAGCGGGCCAGCCCCCAGTGGCTGAGCGCGAAGGCTCCCGCGAAGCCCACCACGCCCATCCAGACGATGCGCCAGGCGTCACCCCGCGCGGGCGCCCCCGCCGGCGCCTCGAGCGCGCGCGCGATCGGGACCAGGATGGCGGCGCCGACCACGAGCCGCACGAGGGCGAGAAACGCCGGCGGCAGGTCGTCGAGCACGACGCGGGTGACGACGTAGGACGTCGCGTAGACGAGATTGGCGGCGAAGAGGAGCACGTAGGCCGAGCGCACGCCCCCTCACAATAGGCGATCAGGCCAGGGTGTGCCGCACCATCTTGCTGTCGACCATGTAGATCACCATCTCGGCGATGTTGGTTGCGTGATCGGCCACCCGCTCGAGGAAGCGCGAGATCAGGATGAGCCGGATCGACCGGGGGATGGTCCGGGCGTCGGCCATCATGAACGTCAGCAGCTCGCGGAAGATCTGCTCCTTGAGCGCGTCGACCTCCTCGTCCGCCGCGCAGACGCGGCGGGCGAGCGCGGTGTCGCGGGCCACGAAGGCGTCGAGGCTCTCCTTCACCATGCGCTGGGCCCGCTCGGCCATCCGCGGCAGGTCGATGTACGGCTTGAGCTGAGGCTCGAGGTTCAGCTCCAGCGCCCGCTGGCCGATGTTCACCGCCTGGTCGCCGATGCGCTCGAGATCGGTGACGATCTTCATGGCGGTGGTGATGAAGCGCAGGTCGCCGGCGGCCGGCTGGTGCAGGGCCAGCAGCTCCACGCACTTCTCGTCGATCTCGACGTCGTAGGCGTTCACCTGGCGGTCGCGGTCGATGACCTCCTGGGCCAGGTCGCTGTCGCGCTCGAGCAGCGCCGTCATGACCCGGCGGATCTGGTCCTCGACCAGCCCGCCCATGGCCAGCAGGGTCTGCTTGAGCGCCTCGAGCTCCTCGTGGAAGTGCCGCTGCATGCCGGGCCTCCTTTCGACATGGGGGCCCCGATATGGCCCCCACCCCCCCCCGGGTGGCTCGGAGCGTCCCGGCGGAGCCGTGACGCTCCTCGATTCCCGGCAGCGCTCTACCCGAACCGGCCGGTGATGTAGTCTTCGGTGCGCTTGTCGCGCGGGTTCGTGAACAGCTCACGGGTGATGCCGAACTCCACCAGCTCGCCCAGCAGCATGAAGCCCGTGTAATCCGACACCCGGGCCGCCTGCTGCATGTTGTGGGTCACGATCACGATCGTGTAGCTGTTCTTCAGCTCGAGCATCAACTCCTCGATCTTGGCGGTCGCGATCGGATCCAGCGCCGAGCATGGCTCGTCCATCAAGAGCACGTCGGGCTCGACCGCG
>JBGPZN010000513.1:0-2691 GCA_041493815.1 Methylomirabilia bacterium | reverse complement strand
GGGTGAACGGAGTTGCAGCGGATACCTTCCCGGGCGTGCTGGATGGCCGTCGACTTGGTGAAGAGCCGCACGGCGCCCTTGGTGGCGGTGTAGGCGGCCGTCCCGCCCGGGCTGCCGACCAGGCCGGCCGTGGACGAGATGTTGATGATGGAGCCGCCGCCGGCCTGCCGCATGGCCGGGAGCGCGCACTTCGTGCCGAGGAACACGCCCTTGACGTTGACCGCCATGATGCGGTCCCAGTCCTCCTCGCTCGTGTCCTCGATCTTCGCCCGGAAGAGAATGCCGGCGTTGTTGACCAGCACGTTCAGCCGGCCGTACGTCTGCACGGTGGTGGCCACGGCCGCCCGCCAGTCGGCTTCGCGGGTCACATTGAGGTGGACGTAGGTCGCCTGGCCGCCGGCCGCCCGGATCTCGGCCTCGACCTTCTTGCCGTCGTCGTCGAGCACGTCCCCGATCACCACCGCCGCCCCCTCGCGGACGAAGAGCCGCGCCTCGGCGGCTCCCTGCCCGCGCGCCCCGCCACTGATCAGCGCGACCTTGCCGCCGAGTCTGGCCATGGATGTCTCCCTCCGCTCCCGATGTCGATTCAGCGCGCGACGTCGCCGCAGACGACGTAGCGCCGGTGCGTGCGCCGCTCCCGTCCCTCGTCCACCATCCGCTGCGCCTGCGCCGCCACCAGGTCGAGCAGCGGATCACCGCCCACGTTCACGAGGCCATGCGCCCTCAGCAACGTCTCGATCTCCGCCTGCGACCGGCCGCCCAGAAATGGGAGCTGATCGCCGACGCGCGCGTATTCCTCGCTCGAGCGGGCACTCCCCGCCGGTGGCGGAGTCGCGCCGGCGTCGAACTGACCGTCCACGATGGCCAGGCGCGCTGCCGGCCTCAGGACCCGGATCCACTCGTCGATCGCCGCCTCCGGGTGCGGGAGCGTCCACAGCACGTGGCGGCTGATGACGAGGTCGAAGCGGCCGGCCGGAAACGGGAGGTGCTCGGCGTCGGCCTCCTCGAAGCGAATCGAGACGCTCTGCTCGGCCGCCTTGCGCCGCGCTTCGGCGAGCATCGCGGCCGCGAAGTCGACGCCGGTGACGTGATGACCCCGGGCCGCCAGCTCGAAGCAAAGAAAGCCGGTGCCGCAGCCGGCGTCGAGACACTCGAGCGCGCCGCGGCCGGCCAGGACCAGATCGAGGATGCGGTCCCAGGCGGCGCGCTCGGCGGGCGTGCGAATACTGTGGCCGAAGTCTTCGTCGAAGGTCGGCGCTCGCCGATCCCAATGGGCGGCGACCTGTTGCTTGACGACGTCGGTCTGGCCGGGCGTCATGCGGCGTGGCTCCCCAGGGGAAGCGGCTCGGCGTCGGGCGCCGGCGCGACCTCGAACGCGTTCAGGATCCCGGTGACGATGCCGTAGTGGCCGACGAGGGCCGTGAGCTCGACGAGCCCGCGCACTCCGTGCTGATCCCGAAGCCGGTCGAACAGCGATTGCGTGACGCGATTGGTTCGCAGAAGCTGTCGGACGTAGTCGACGAGGTCCCGCTCGGCGGCCGGCAGGCTCGTGAGATCGCCGCGGTCGCGCACGGCGGCGACCGCGGCGTCGCTGGCGCCCGCCTTTCGGGCCGCGGGCACATGCGCCGCCCACACGTAGGGGCAGTCCTTCTCGCGAGCGGTGGCGATGATGGCGAGCTCCCGCGAATCGGGTTTCACCTGAGAGTGCGATCGGAGGTACGTGCCCACCTCGAGGTGCCGCCGGCAGAGCACCGGGCTGTAGAGCAGGATGCCGAACGGCCCACGCACGCCGCCGCGGCCTTCGGCGACCGCGTCGAAGATGGGCTGGTGTGCCGTGGAAACTTGCTCTCGCCGGCCGATAGGCGTGATGCGGGGCGTGGCGAGCGGGGCGCGCACCGCGGCCGGTGTCGCCACGGGGCCGCGAGCGTCCGGCAGCTCTTCGGCGGGCGCGCCGGGCGTGATCTCGAAGGCGTTCAGGATGCCGGCCAGTGCCGCGTAGCGGCCGATCCACACCGTCAGCTCGACCAGCCACCTGGGGTCGTGAGCCTTCAGCAGCTGATCGAACACGACGCTCTCGACGCGGTTGTGCTGGAGCAGCTGCCGGACGTAGCGCACGACGCTTCTCGCCGGGTCCGGCAGCTGGTCCACGGGTCGACGATCCCGGACCGCGGCGAGAGTGTCCGCGGCCAGGCCGGCCTTCCGGGCCAGGGGCACGTGGGCGTTCCAGATGTAGCCGCAGTCCTTCTCACGGGCCGTCGCGCAGACGGCGAGCTCGGCGTGCTCCGGCTCGACGATGCTCTCGCGGTGGAGATACTCGCTGATCTCGTTCCAGGGCCGGGCCAGGCCGGGGCTGTGCAGCACGACCGTGGACGGGCCGCTGATCCTGCCCCGCAGGGCCGCCAGCGTGTCGAAGAGCGCGTGGTGCTCGGGGGCGACGTCCTCCCTGTCGACGATCAGCTTCACTCGCGCCATCGCAGGCTATCGCAGCGGCGAGAAGGCCGCCGGGAGCAGCAGCTTGTTCTCCTGTCGGATCGGCCGCACGCCGGACTGCGGTGGCCACTGGCCACCCTTCCGCGATTCCTCCCGGATGCGCGTCCGCTCGTTGGAGTCCTTGTAGACCCAGACGTGCACGAACCGGTTGAGCCCCCCGATCTCGCTGGTCCAGCAGGCGGCCAGCGGCGAGAGCTTCTC
>JBGPZN010000069.1:0-10848 GCA_041493815.1 Methylomirabilia bacterium | reverse complement strand
TCTTCGCGTTCATGAACTCCAGCATGAGGTCGTGATTGGCGCCGGGGGCGTTGGCCGGGTCGGGCCGCCGCGTCCCCAGGATCTTCGTGCCGTCGCGGTTGAAGATGCGCAGATCCAGCCCGCCCGCCTCGGCCAGGCGCGTGAGGACGGGCACGTCGCGGCGACAATCCGACGACCAGTCCTCGGAGATGACCAGGACCCGGGCGGGTCCGTGGGGCTGCGCGGCGAGCCACGTGATGGCCGCCGTCTGGTAGGCGGCCAGACGCGTCCGGGCGTAGCGCTCGCGCAGCGTCGCGCTGTTGTCCTTGCGCGGCGCGCCGAACGAGCCGCTATCGGGGAAGTAGCCGCCCCAGGCCGCGCGGGCCAGGTTCTCGGCGCTGCCGGCGTAGGTGACGTACTCGTCGAACGTCATGCCCGTGGCGAACCGCTCGGGAGTGACGACGCTGGTGGTCACGCTTCCTCCTGTGAGTGGACGATCGCTCGAGTGGACGATGGCTCCGCGGGGACGACTAGCCGAGCAGCTTCAGCAGGTCGGCGGTCAGGTCGTAGAGCTGGGCGCAGCCGCTCTCGCCGCCGAGCGTGGCCTGGATGCGCTTGCGCAGCCCGGGGTCGACGGTCTCGCCCAGCAGTGTCGTGATCTTGCGCTGCGGCTCCGAGCAGATGCCCATGTAGGGCAGCCGCGGGGTCAGGTGCTCGGCGCGCACCACGCGGCCGCTGCCCAGGTCGATCTCGTAGGTGATCTCGAAGCCGTGGACGTTGTCGTGCATCGAATGGAAGAGGCGCAGGCGATCGTCGGCGATCTCCAGGCGCGCCACCTTGTGCCGCTCGAAGACCTTGCACTGGCCCGGACGCGGACTGTAGAGATCCGGCACCATCGGCGTCGCCACCGTGCGGCTGCCGAAGAGCTGACGGCCGGCCTCGCTGTACGTGAAGCACGAGTTGGGCAGATCGACCCAGCCGGTCATGTCGAGCGTCCAGCACGCGAGCGCGTCGCCGGCCGTGGCGCGCTCGGCCTCCGCGCGCGGCATCCGGGCCACCTGCCGGGCCAGCCGCGCGACCTCGATCGTCGCGTCCACCGCCAGCGCGCCGCCGGCGCCGCCGCCGACCAGCTCGGCGATCCGGCGCGTCAGGCCGCCCACCATCCCGGCGCCGGCCAGGCGGGCGAAGCCCTCGGCCACCGCGGGCGCGATGCGTCCGGCCAGCGGCGTCAGACGCGCGTCGCGGATGACGTACGTCGGCGACGGCAGCGCGACGACCGCGACCTCCAGCGCCCGATCGTCGTCGGTGAGACGCACGGTGTGGGTGAACGCGTCGTCGTGGGTGTTGTCCACCCAGCCGTGCATCACGCGCTCGTAGCGGTCGCGACCGCCCAGCAGCGCGGGCCGCTGCATCAGCGGCCCATCTCGCTCTTGCCCCCGGCCAGATACCGGTCCGGCTCGCGATCGAACCGCTGCTTGCAGCCGACCGCGCAGAAATAGTACGTCTCGCCCTGATATGTCGATTGCGCCGCGGCCCGGGCGGGCTCCACGGTCATCTTGCAGACGGGATCAACGGCCATGGGCACGTGCCTCCAGGAGATCGTCGCCCGGTCTCCAGCGCTTGAGTCGCAGACTGTTGGTGACCACCGACACGGATGAGAAGGCCATCGCGGCGCCGGCCAGGATGGGCGACAGCAGCACGCCCCCCAGGGGGTAGAGCACGCCGGCGGCGACGGGAATGAGCACCACGTTGTAGCCGAACGCCCACGCCAGGTTCTGCTTCACGATGCGGATCGTCTGCCGCGACAGGTCGACGGCGGCGACGACGCCGGCCAGGTCGCCTCGCATCAGCGTCACGTCGGCGGCCTCGATGGCCACGTCGGTGCCGGAGCCCATCGCGATGCCGACGTCGGCCTGGGCCAGCGCCGGCGCGTCGTTGATGCCGTCGCCGACCATCGCGACCCCGCGGCCACCGGCCTGCAGCGCGGCGATCTCGCGGGCCTTGGCCGCCGGCGGCACCTCGGCCAGCACGCGATCGATGCCCACCTGGCTGGCGATGGCCAGCGCGGTGGCCCGATGGTCACCGGTGAGCATCGCCACCTCGAGTCCGCGCCGGCGCAGGGCGGCGACGGCGGTGGCGGCATCGGGCTTCAGCACGTCGGCCACCGCCACGAGACCGAACGCCCGTCCGGCGAACGCGAGATAGACCACGGTCTTGCCCTCCGTGGCCAGCGCGGACGCCCGCGGCACCAGCGCGTCGATCTCGACGCCGCGCGCCTCCATCAGCGCGCGGTTGCCGAGCAGCACGCGACCGTCGGGGGCCAGCGCGTCGACACCCTGCCCGGGCACGGTCACGAACTCCGCGACCGCGGGCAACGCGAGTCCGCGCTCCTTGGCCCGGGCGACGATGGCCTCGCCGATCGAGTGCTCGGACCCCTGCTCGGCGGCGGCGGCCAGCGCGAGGACGTCGGACTCGGAGGTCCCGTGCTCGGCGACGATCACGTCCGTCACGACCGGCCGGCCCACGGTCAGGGTGCCGGTCTTGTCGAACACGATCGTGCGGACGGCGTGCAATCGCTCCAGCGCCGCCGCGCTGCGGATCAGCACGCCGTGCTCGGCGCCGCGCCCGGTCGCGACCATGATCGCCGTCGGCGTGGCCAGGCCCATGGCGCACGGGCAGGCGATGACCAGCACCGCCACGGCGTTGGTGAGGGCGAAGAGCAGCGCGGGCTCGGGGCCCAGCCGCCACCACCCCGCGAAGGTCAGCGCGGCGATCACCAGCACGATCGGCACGAAGACCGCGGCCACCCGGTCGGCCAGGCGCTGGATCGGCGCCCGCGAGCCCTGGGCCTCCTCGACGAGCGCGACGATGCGGGCCAGCGTCGTCTCGCTGCCCACGCGGGTCGCGCGGAAGACGAAGCTGCCGGTGCGGTTGATGGTGCCCCCGGAGACGGCGGCGCCGGGCGCCTTCTCCACTGGCACGCTCTCGCCGGTGAGCATCGACTCGTCCACCGTGGACGCGCCGTCGACCACCGTGCCGTCCACCGGCAGGCGCTCGCCGGGACGGACGCGGATCAGGTCGCCGACCACGACCTCGGCGGTCGGCACGTCCGCCTCGTCGCCGGCGCGGAGCACCCGCGCGGTGCGCGGCGCCAGGCTCACGAGCCGCCGGATCGCCTCCGACGTACGCCCGCGCGCCCGAAGCTCCAGCCAGCGCCCCAGCACGACGAGGGTGATCACCACGGCCGCCGTCTCGTAGTAGGTCATGGCGCCGGCGGCGTGGAAGACGTGCGGCCACAGCGTCACCGCGACGCTGAACAGGTAGGCCGCGTTGGTCCCCAGCGACACGAGGGTGGACATGCTGGCGCTGCGGTAGCGGAGATCGCGCAGGAACCCGGCGTGGAAGCTGGCGCCGACCCAGAACTGCACGGGCGTGGCCAGCACGAGCTGCAGCCACGGGTCGCGCAGCCACGCCGGCGCCCAGGAAAAGATCTCCGGCATGCCGCCGACGAGGAGTGGCGCGGACAGCAGCGCGCCGACGACGACCCGCCGGCGCAGGCGCCGCTGCTCCCGCTCGCGCGCCGCCCGCTCGCGGTCCTCCGCCTCGCCGCCCCGCGGGGCCGGCGCCGGCGCCAGCTCGTAGCCGGCGGCTGCCACTGCCGCCTGCAGCGCGCCGACATCGACGCGGGCGGGGTCGAAGGCGACAGTTGCCCGCTCGGTGGCGAGGTTGACGGACGCCGTCTCCACGCCCGGCACCCGGGTGAGCGCGCCCTCGACCTTGTCCACGCAGGCGGCGCAGTGCATGCCGCGAACGGGCAGGGTGAGCCGCTCGGCCATCACTTCGCTCCGAAGCGCGAGAACACGTCGAGCAGCTCCTCGACCTTGTGCTGGCGCTCGGACTTGGAGCCCGAGCGCAGCGCGTCGGCCACGCACGACTCGATGTGGCGGCCGAGCAGCAGCTTCTGGACCTGCTCGAGCGCGCCCTGCACGGCCGAGATCTGCAGCAGCACGTCGACGCAGTAGGCGTCGCCGTCGATCATCCGCTGCAGCCCCTGCACCTGCCCCTCGATGCGACGCAGCCGCCCCCGGGCCTTGCCCTTGGTCTCTTCGTTCAGCACCTTTATACCCCCAGGGGGTAGTATCCCGCTCCCCCGGGGACCTGTCAAACGCCGGGGGGCCTCACTCGAAGAGCGACGGCTGGGCGCCCGGCGGCGGCGCGGGGCGGCGGCGGGCGGGCGTGGCCTTCCGGCCGGGGCGGCGACGCGTGCGCTCGCCGGCGGGGGCCGGGCGTGGAAGCTTCAACCCCTTCTGGTGGGCGATGCGCTCGCCCTGCTTGATCACCAGCAGATCCACGAGTCGAGCGAGCGGGTTGCGCAGCAGGATCAGGTAGCGCTCCCAGTAGCGCGGCGAGTGGGCGAGCGTCCGCATCTGGTCGAGGGCGAGCGAGAGCGCGGTGCGATCACCCTTGCGGGACGCCAGGCGGAGGTCGCCGAGGATGCGGCCACCACTGACGCGCGAGGGAGGCGTGCGGGCCACGGTGCCCGGATGCTAGCGCCGGACGGCGCCGTGGTCCACTGGCCGATCCGCCGCGCTCAGCGCACGCGCACCTCGTACTCCTCGCGCGGGGCCTGGCCGGACGCAGCCTGGACGGTGACCTTGACCTCGAGCGCGGCTTCCAGGCGCTCGAGGTCGGCGTGGCCCTCACCGCCCAGGTAGGCGGCGACGTCGGGATGCACGCGGGCGACGATCTCGCGGCCCTCGCCGGGCGGCGCCTCGGCGGCCGCCTTGGCCTGCACGGCCCGGCAGATCTCGGTGGCCAGCGTCTCGCTCGACTTCACGACACCGTTGCCACGGCAGGTCGGGCAGGACTGGGTGAGGAGCGCGCGCAGGTCCTGGCGCACGCGCTTGCGCGTCATCTCGACCAGGCCCAGCTCGGAGATCTCCAGGACGTTGGTGCGGGCCTTGTCCTCGGCCAGCGCGCGCTTGACCGCCTTGTACACCTGCTCGCGGTGCTCGAGCACCTCCATGTCGATGAAGTCGATGATGATGATGCCGCCGAGGTCGCGCAGGCGGATCTGGCGCATGACCTCGCTCGCCGCCTCCAGGTTGATCTTGAGCACCGTCTGCTCGAAGTCCCGCTTGCCGACGTACTTGCCGGTGTTGACGTCGATGGAGACGAGGGCCTCGGTGTGGTCGATCACGATGTAGCCGCCCGACTTCAGCCACACCCGACGCCGCAGCGCCTTCTCGATGTCCTTCTCGATGCCGAAGGCGTCGAACACCGGCGCCCGCTCGGTGTACAGCCGCACGCGCTCGGCCAGCGCCGGTACCAGCGCCCGCACGTAGCCCAGGCACTTGTCGTAGGCGGCGCGGTCGTCCACCACGAACTCGTCGACCTCGGGTGAGAAGAGGTCGCGCACGACGCGGAACGTCAGGTCGCCTTCCTCGTGCAGGGCGGCCGGCGGCGTGGCCGTCTCGAAGCGGGACTGGATCTGCGACCACAGCCGGCTCAGGAACTCGACGTCGTGGGCGAACTCGGCCTCGCCCTTGCCCTCGGCGTTCGTGCGCAGGATGAAGCCGCCGGGGGGCAGGTCGAGGCTGCGCAGAGCCGCCCGCAGGCGCTCGCGCTCGTCCTCGTCACGGATGCGCCGGGAGACGCCGACGTGGTGGGCCTGCGGCATGTACACGACGTAGCGGCCGGGCAGCGAGATGAAGGACGTGATGCGGGCGCCCTTGGTCCCGAGCGACTCCTTGGAGACCTGCACCAGCACGGTGTCGCCGCGGCTGAGCATCGCCTCGATGGGCCCGGCCGCCTCCCGCTTCGGCTCTTCGTCGCCGTCGAGCTCGACGTCGGGGTCCACGTCCTCGTCGGCGGCGGCCACCATCGTGCGGCCCACCTCGGCGAGGTTGGCGGTGTAGTCACCGGCGTAGAGAAAGGCGTCCTTGGCGAGGCCGATGTCGACGAAGGCGGCCTGCATGCCCGGCAGGACGTTCGTCACCGTACCCTTGTAGACGCCGCCGACGATGGACCGGTGACGGCTCCGCTCGAGATAGAGCTCGGTGAGGAGGTTACCCTCCTGGACGGCGACGCGGGTTTCGAGTAGACCGACGTTGACGACGATGCGTTTGCTCACGGCAGCATCCCTCCGACACCCCCGACCGCCGAGCGTTCATCGGGTGTCTCATTGGAACTGCCGCATCCGAACCGAGAGGAGGAGTCCGAGGGCCATCATGGAGACGACCATCGAGGAGCCGCCGTAGCTCATGAACGGCAGCGGGATGCCGACCACCGGGATCAGCCCGGTCACCATCCCCACGTTCACGAGCACCTGGGTGGCCACCAGCGCGGTGACGCCCAGAGCGACCAGCCGACCCACCGGCTCGCGCGTCGAGGCCGCGATGTCGAATCCGCGGAGCAGGAGCAGCGCGTAGCAGGTGAGCAGCACGAGACAGCCGACGAACCCCCACGTCTCGGCGAATACGGCGAAGATGAAGTCTGTATGACGCTCCGGCAGAAAGGACAGCCGGCTCTGCGTCGCGCCGGCCACGCCCTTGCCCAGGAGCTGTCCCGAGCCTATCGCGATCTTGGCCTGGATCACGTTGTACGCGCTCCCGAGGGGATCGCGAAACGGATCCAGGAACACGAGCAGCCTTTCCCGTTGATAGTCCTTCAGGACGAGCCAGGCCAGGGGAGCGACGGCGACGCCGGCGAGGGCAAGCCCTCCCAGGAGTCGCATCCGCATCCCGGCGGCGACCAGCAGGGCAATCAACACGGGGAACAGCAACAGCGCGGTGCCGAGGTCGGGTTGCTTGACGATGAGCACCGCCGGCACGATGGCCAGCGGCGCGGCCATCATCAGCACGGTCTTGCCGACCGGCTGGGCCCACCGCGACGTCAGCAGCCAGACCGCCATGAGCACGAAGCACAGCTTGAACAGCTCGGACGGCTGCACCGACACCGGCCCCACCAGCAGCCAGCGGCGCGCGCCGGAGACCGTGCGGCCGAGCAGGAACACCGCCACCAGGCCGCCGAGCCCGAGCACGTAGAGCAGCGGGGCGGCCCGCACGAGCCGCCGGTAGTCGATGCTGGCCACGACCACGAGCGCGAGAATCCCCAGGCCGAACCACGCGAGCTGTCGGATGGCGACGCCGCCCCCGGCCCGGCCCACGTGCAGCGAGGCCAGCGTGGACGCGCTCAGGATGACGAGGCCGACGGTGGCGCCCAGCAAGGGCCAGTCGACGTTCTGCAGCAACCGCCGGTCGATTCCGACCATCTACCCGCCGAGATCCACGCTGGCGACCTTCTCCATGAAGATGGCGTTGAGGACCTTCCGCGCGATCGGCGCCGCGACCTGCCCGCCCTTGCCCCCGCGCTCCACGAGGACGACGACCACGGCCTCCGGTTCGCCCACCGGCGCGAACGAGGCGAACCAGGCGTGATCCTGGCCCTTCTCGGCCTTGGACTTCGAGATGATCTGGGCGGTGCCCGTCTTGCCGGCGATGTCGAGCCCGGCGATGCGGGCGCCGGCGCCGGTGCCGCCCTCGTTCACCGCGGACCACAGCGACTGCCGCAGGAAGGCCCACACCATGGGCGACAGCTCGACGTGCCCGGTGACACTGCCGCCGTCGCTCCACACCACGCCCTTCTCGGGGCGCTCGATGCGCTGCACGAGGCGGGGCTTCCAGAGCACGCCGCCGTTGGCCACCGCGCTCATGAAGCGGGCGATCTGCATCGGCGTCACCAGCACCGCGCCCTGGCCGATGGACATGTTCACCGTCTCGCCGGCGTGCCAGCCGCCGACCCGCTTGTCACGCCGCAGCTTGGGCTGGGGGATGAGCCCGAGCCTCTCGCCGGGCAGGTCGATCTGGGTGGCCTCGCCGAGACCGAAGGCGGAGGCATACTTCGCGATGACCGGCCCCCCGACCTTCAGCCCCTTCTCGTAGAAGAAGACGTTGCAGGACTCGCGGATGGCGGCGAGCAGGTCGACGCTCCCGTGCCCGCCGGCCTTCCAGTCCTTGAACGTCCACTCGCCGAGGTGGAACTCGCCCGTGCAGTGCGTGCGGTCGGTCGGCACGATCGTGCCTTCCTGCAGCCCCGCCGCCGCCACCACGATCTTGAACACCGAGCCCGGCGCGTACTGGCTCTGGATGGTGCGGTTCAGCAGCGGATGCTCGGGATCCTGGATCACGCGCAACCACGCGTTGCGGTCGATCGTCCCCGTGAAGCGGTCGATCTCGAAGGCCGGCGTGGACACCATCGCCAGCACGTCGCCGTTGCGCGGATCCATCACGACGACAGCGCCGGCGTGGCCTTCCATCGCCTTCTCGGCGGCCTCCTGGATCCGGCGGTCGATCGTGGTCACGACCTGGGCGCCCGGGTGCGGCTCGGTGGACTGGATCATCCGCATCTGGCGGCCCATGGCGTCGACCTCGATGCGCTCGCCGCCGTCCTTGCCGCGCAGGAACTCGTCGAGCAGCCGCTCCAGCCCGCTCTGGCCGACCATGTCGCCCCGGCGGTAGCGTCCCTGCTTGAGCTGCTCGTCGTTCGCCTCCCGCACGAAGCCCAGCAGGTGGGCGGCGAAGCGACTATTCGGGTAGGCGCGCTGCGGCTCCACCTCGACGATGACCCCCGGCAGCTCGAGCTTCCACTCCTCGACCCGGGCCACGTCGTCCATGCTGAGGCCGCGCCGCACGCGCACGGGCAGGATCGAGTCGGGCGAGACCTTCGTCACCGCCTCCTGCAGCTCGGCGAACGGGATCTGCAGCAGCGCGGCCACCCGGCCCAGCGTCGCGTCGCGCTTGACCGGGTCGCGCTCCAGCTCGCGCGGGATCAGCGAGAGCGTGAAGGCCGGCCGGTTGTCGACCAGCGGCAGGCCCTTGCGGTCGAACAGGATCCCGCGCGGCGCGGCGATCGGACGGACTCGGATGCGGTTCTTGTCGGACGCCTCCTGGAACCGCCCGCCCTCGAGCACCTGGAGATACCAGAGCTGGCAGACGATGAGGAGCAAGGCCGTGATCGCGATCCCGGCCATGAACATGACCCGGCGTCGGCCCGGGTCGGGACGGCTCGGCATCGGGCTGCCGAGATAGCCGAGGCGTCCGCTCACGAGGTGCGGGTCCGGGTCGACTCGGCCCAGGCCAGCGCGAGCACGAGCGCGGCGCCCAGGAAGCCGTTGTAGAGCGCCTGGGGCAGGACGACGTAGGTCATCAGCTCGCCGAAGGGCGCCGGAAACCGGAAGAGCTTGAGCAGCGTGAAGCGGGCGAGGCCCTCGGCGATCGTCAGCAACACGAGCCCCGGTACCTGCACGAGCGGCTGGCTCACCCGCAGCCGACCGCCCAGGGCGCCGATGCCGAAGCCGATGATCGCCTTGGTCAGCGCCTGCACACCGAGCAGGCCACCGGAGGCGGCGTCCTGCAGCAGACCGGCCGCAAAGCCGGCGCCGCAGCCGAACTCGGGGCCCCGTCGCAGCGCCAGCAGCACCACCACGATCAGTGGGATGTCGGGCGCGACGTCGGCGATGCGCAGGGCCGGTCCCAGCGTGGCGTGGGCAATGCCGCCCCCGAAGACGGCGACGGCGACGAACGTGCGCATCAGTCGCCCGAGCCCGGGAAGAGAGCGGCCACGTCGTGGGCGCCCTCGCCGACGATCAGCAGCACCTCGTCGATCCGCGCGAAGTCCACGGCCGGGGTCAACTGCGCATAGTGGAACAGGGCGGAGCCGCGGTCGTCGATCACCCGTACCCGCCCCACCGGGATGCCGCGCGGGAACAGCCCGCCACCGCCGGAGGTGACGACGAGGTCGCCGACCTGGATCCCGCTGCCGTCACGCGCCATGTACTTCAGGCGCAGGGTGCCGCGGGGCTCACCCTCCACGATGCCCTGGGTGCGGGTGCGCACGACGACGACGCCGACCGTCGACGCGGGATCAGTGAGGACCTGGACGATGGAAGCGCCGGGACGCACGTCGACGACGCGGCCGATCAGACCGGCGGGCGCGATCACGGCGGTCAGGCGCGCGACGTGATCCGCCCGCCCGCGGTTGACCGTCAACGAGCGGACCCAACCGCCCCACTCGCGCGCGATGATCTCGCCCGACAGGGTGGCCAGCGGCATCGCCTCTTTGAGCGCGAGCAGCCGGCGCAGCCGCTGATTCTCCTCGACCGTCTCCGACACCGTCAGCGCCTCCACGCGCAGCCGCTGCGCTTCCTCGCGCAGGCGGTGATTCTCGGCCCGGACGTTCTTCCACTCGCGGTACGTCGACCACACACCGACGGTGGTGCGATTGACACGGGCCAGCGCGCTCTGGATCGGCGTCGTGACGACGGCGAGGACGTCGGAGGCTCCGGCGGTGTGCCCGCGCATCTGGAGGGTCAGCAACACCAGGCAGACCGCGGCGACGGTGCCGAACAGCACGATCGCGCGAATCTTCACCTTCGACCCCCGAACGCACGAATCAGGCCGGGATGGCCACCTTCTTGAGCAGCTCGAGCTCGTCCAGCACCTTGCCGGTCCCGAGCGCGACGCAAGAAAGCGGATCCTCGCCCTGCGTCACCGGCAAATTCGTTTCCTGTCGCAGCAGATGATCGAGACCGCGGAGCAGGGCGCCGCCCCCGGTCAAGACGATGCCCTTGTCCACGATGTCGGCGGCGAGCTCCGGCGGGGTCCGCTCCAGGCAGGTGCGGACGGTCTCCACGATCGTCATGACCGGCTCCCGCAGCGCCTCCCGGATCTCCTCGTCGGTGATCACGATGGTCTTGGGAATGCCGTCGATGAGGTCGCGCCCCTTGACCTCCATCGTCCGCCGCTCCCCGCCCATCGGATAGGCCGAGCCGAGCGCCATCTTGATCTCCTCGGCCCGCCGCTCCCCGAC
>JBGPZN010000184.1:0-6773 GCA_041493815.1 Methylomirabilia bacterium | reverse complement strand
GATGTCGAAGACCGGCCGGCCGGTCTCGCGCTGGATGTCGGCGGCGTAGGGCGGCATGTTGGTGCACTCCAGCACGATGGCCCCGATGTCCGGGTGCTCGGCGACCAGCCGCCGGGCCACGCGCACGTGCTCCTCGCGCGCGAGGTCGACGTCCAGCTCCAGCTCGTCGCCGAGCATCACCCGCGTGAACTCCTTCTCGCCCTCCATCCCCGCCACCGCCAGCGGCACCTCGGGACCGATGCCGGCGCCGGCCAGGTGCTCGGGGCCGAGCGTGCCCGCGTTCACCGTCATGAGCCCGATGCGGCGGCCCGGCGCCAGCATCCGGTGCACGAGCGGCACCAGCAGCAGGCTGGAGCTGAAGACCGGCACCGCCACCGCCGCCGCCAGCTCGCGCTGATACTTCACCAGGAAGCCGCAGTTGGTGGTGACGGCGCCCACGCCCTCCCGCTCGAGCGCACGGGCGCCCTCCACGAACGCGGGTAGCAGCCCCTCGGCGCCGCGACGCACGACCAGGTCCGGATTGGCGCCGGCCACGCGGTGATAGCGCACCGGAAAGGGAAAGGTCTCCGCGTTGCCCATGTCGCCGGGGATGCGCGGAAAGCGCGTGTCGAGCATGAGGATGCCGACCGTGAAGCCGTACTGGTTGAAGCCGCCGCGCACCTTGCCGGCCGTCATGCGCCTTACTGTAACCCACTCCGCTGCCGTCTTTACTTCCGCGAGGGAGCGGCCTAGGCTAGGCCCGCTGCTAATCCGACACTCGCGGAGACGACTCCATGCTGAAGAAAGTGGCGATCGAGAGCGCGGCCGAGGCCTATCTGGAGCTGCTCGCCGCCCGCGGCGTGGAGTACTTCTTCGGCAACGCCGGCACCGACTTCGCGCCGATCATCGAGGCCTACGCCAAGCGCGCGGCCCAGGGCCAGGTGCTGCCCCGCCCGATCACCGTGCCCCACGAGATCACCGCCGTCGGCATGGCCCACGGCTACGCGATGGTCACCGGCCGGCCCCAGGTCGTGATGGTCCACGTGATCGTCGGCACCGCCAACGCGCTGGGCGGCATCATCAACGCGGCCCGCGCCCACGCGCCGATCCTGGTCACCGCCGGCCGCACGCCGCTGACCGAGGACAAGCTGCTCGGCGCCCGCAACCGCCACATCCACTGGGCCCAGGAGTCGTTCGACCAGGGCGCGATGGTGCGCGAGTTCGTGAAGTGGGACTACGAGCTGCGCATGGGCGGCCAGCTCGAGACCGTGGTGGACCGCGCGCTGGCCATCGCGCGCAGCGAGCCCCAGGGCCCGGTGTACCTGTCGTTGCCGCGCGAGGCGCTCTCCGAGAAGCTGGACAGCCTGGAGTACTTCGACCCGCCGCGCGTGGGCCCGCCGGCCGCGACGATCGCCGACCCGGCCGCCATCGAGCGCGCCGCCGAGATCCTGGTCGCCGGCCGCAACCCGATCATCATCGCCAAGTCCTCCGGCCGCGATCCCCTGGCGGTGGCGCCGCTGGTGGCGCTGGCCGAGGCGCTCGGTGTCCCGGTCTTCGACCAGGCCGCCACCCACCTGAACTTCCCCCAGGACCATCCGCTCTACTGCGGCGGCGACCCCACGCCGCAGCTGGCCGACGCCGATCCGATCGTGGTCGTCGAGGCCGACGCGCCCTGGTTCCCGGCGCTGCGGGCGCCCGGGCCGGAGACCACGGTGATCCAGATCGGCCACGATCCGCTCTTCTCGCGCTATCCCATCCGCGGCTTCGCCGTCGACCTGGGCCTGGCCGGCGCGCCGCGGCTCACGCTCGCCGCGCTGGCCCAGGCCGTCGCGCGCCGCGCGGACGCCACCGCCGTCGAGACGCGCCGCAAGCGGTGGGAGGCCGAGCACCGCAAGCTGGTCGAGACCTGGGCGACGCGCAGCGCCACCGTCCGCGGCGACGCCCCCATCGACATGGCGTGGCTGTCGCGCTGCGTCGGCGACGCGATCGACGACGACACGCTGGTGATCAACGAGTACGACCTCGACACGACCCAGACGAAGCTGCGCAAGCCGGGTACCTACTTCAGCCAGTCGCCCGCCTCGGGGCTCGGGTGGGGGCTGGGCGCCGCGCTCGGCGCCAAGCTCGCCGCGCCCGACAAGACCGTCGTGTGCTGCGTCGGCGACGGCGCCTACATCTTCGGCACGCCGACCGCCGCCCACTGGGCGGCGCGCGCGCACAACCTGCCGGTGCTCAACGTCATCTTCAACAACCGCGTGTGGAACGCCGTGAAGCGCTCGGTGACCTCGCACGCCCCGCAGGGCTGGGCCGTGCGCACCGGCTCCATGGCGCTGAGCGACCTGGAGCCGGCACCCGACTACGAGATGATCGCGCGAGCCTCCGGCCACTGGGCCGAGCGCGTGGAGGATCCGAGCGTCCTGCCGGAGATGGTGCGGCAGGCGTTGCGCGTGGTCCGCGAGGACAAGCGCCCGGCGCTGCTCAACGTCATCTGCAAGAAGCCGTGACGGCGCGACGCCTGACCGTCATCGCCACCGGTCCCAGCGGGCCGCCCGAGGAGCTCGAGCCACTGCGGGCCGCCGGGCACGAGGTCGTCATCGGGCGCCCGCTCGACGCACCCGGGCGCCAGGCCTACGCCGAGGCCGACCTGATCGAGCAGTGCCGCGTGGCCGACGTCGTCCTGGCCTCGCACCTGGAGCGGATCACGCCCAGCGTGATGGAGCACGCCGAGCATCTCGGCCTGGTCATCGTGCCGTTCATCGGCGTCGACAAGATCGACGTGCCGGCGGCGACGCGCCTGGGCGTGCTGGTCGCCAACTCTCCCACGCCCGAGAACTTCATCGCGGTCGCCGAGGCGACGATCGGCCTGCTGCTGATGCTGCTCAAGCGCGTGAAGCGCGGCGAGAGCCGGCTGCGCGGCGGCGAGTGGGCCCGCCGCGAGGACCGGGGCGAGTTCCTGTTCGGCAAGACGGTCGGCATCGTCGGCCTGGGACGCATCGGCACCCACGTGGCCCGCCGGCTGGCGGGCTGGGACGTCCGCCTGCTCGCCGCCGACCCCTACGTGCCGGCCGAGCGGGCCGCGGCGGTGGGGGTGACGCTCGTCGACCTGCCGACGCTGCTGGCCGAGGCCGACATCGTCACCGTCCACGCCACGCTGACGGAGGAAACGCGCGCGATCATCGACGAGAAGGCGCTGCGGGCCATGAAGCCGAGCGCGATCCTCATCAACACGGCCCGCGGCGAGCTGGTGGACGAGGCGGCGGTGGCCCGGGCCGTCGGCGAGCGCTGGATCGCCGGCGCCGCCGTCGACGCCTTCGCTCAGGAGCCGCTCCCGAATCCTCATCCCTATCGGGCCGTCGATCCCGAGCGCCTGATCCTCACCCCGCACAACATCGGCCACAGCGAGGCCGGGCGGCGCGCCAACCTGCGCCTGGCCCTCGAGCAGATCCTCACGGTGGGACGCGGCCAGCCGCCGGCCCACGTGATCAATCCCGAGGCGATCCCGACCTGGAGGATGAAGCCATGACCGTGATCGACGCCGACGGCCACGTCACCGAGAACCAGGAGCAGATCGCCAGGTATCTCGACGAGCCGTTCAAGCGCCGGCCCGTCAACCAGTTCTTCTACCCCTGGGACGGCTGGGACCGCCGGCTGCTCAACACCTTCAACGATCTGGCCGGCACCTCCGACGCCTGGCTCAGGGCCCTCGACAAGGGCGGCATGGAGCGCGCGGTCCTCTATCCCACGCTCGGCCTGTTCATGAGCTTCCTCAAGGACCGCCAGTGGGCGGTCGCGCTGTGCCGCGCCTACAACACGTTCCTGCACGAGGAGTTCATCAAGAAGGGCGACCGCCTGCAGGCCGTGGCGCTGCTGCCGGTGCAGGTGCCCGAAGCCTGCGCCCCCGAGCTGCGCCGGGCCGTGCGCGAGCTGGGGCTCTGCGGCGCCATGCTGCCCGCCGACGGCGGCCACCTGCTCGGCGACTCGCGCTACGACGCCGTCTACGAGGAGGCCCAGCGGCTGGACACGATGCTCGGCATCCACGCCTCCGGCTCGCACCTCGGCGGCGCCGGCGTGGACCTCTTCCCGGCCTTCATCCAGGCCCACACCTGCTCGCACGCGTTCGGCCAGATGCGCCAGCTCACCTCGATCGTCCTGGAGGGCATCCCGGAGCGGTTCCCCGACGTCCGGATCGCATTCCTCGAGGCCGGCTGCGGCTGGGCGCCGTACTGGATGGAGCGCATGGACGACGAGTACGCCAAGCGGGCGGCCGAGGCGCCGGTGCTCAAGAAGAAGCCGAGCGAGTACGTGCGCTCGGGCAAGATCTACTTCTCGTGCGAGGCCGACGAGTGGCTGCTGCCGCAGGCCGTGAAGCTGATCGGCGAGAACCAGATCGTCTACGCCTCCGACTTCCCGCACTGGGACCACTCGTGGCCGGCGTCCATCGACGAGATCCGCCAGCGCGGCGATCTGAACGACGGCCAGAAGCAGAAGATCCTGGCCGACAACGCCCGCCGCCTGTATAGGCTGTAGCGGCCCGGCTTATCCACTTTTCCACCGGAATCCACAACGCGAAATTTGACCGGTGTGATGCGGTGGCGCGGACGCCGCCGCTCGGATCGCCCCCTGTTACAGGGGTGGCGCGAGCACGTCGTCGGCGAACCCGCATGGCGACGGCTCGCGCAGTGCATGAGGCGCGCGGGGCCCGCTCATCTTGCGGCTGTCGTAGTCGTTGATTCGCGGCGCGCGGGGCTCTACCGTTTCGATTCGAATGCAACCACAAGAACGCCCCGCCTCCACGACCGAGGTCTCGACCGAACGGCCGCTACGCATCCTGGTGATCGACGACGACCGGTACATCCGCATGCTCCTGTGCGACCTGCTGAGCGCCTGGGGCTACGACGCGGACGTCGCCGCCGACGGCGTCGAGGGGCTGGCGCTGTTCGGGCGCGGCACCTACGACGCGGTCTTGACCGATCTCGCGATGCCGAACGTCAGCGGCCTGGACGTCGTGGCCGGGGTCCGCGACCGCGATCCCTCGATCGCCGTCATCCTGTTCACGGCGTTCATGGGAGAGCTGGACGGCGAAGACCAGCGGCTGGGCGTCACGGTGCTCCGCAAGCCCCTGGACATCGACGGGCTCCGCCGAGCCCTGCGGGACACGCTGGCCCGCTCCGCCTCCGCCTGACCGTCTCTCCGTCCCGGCGCCTCGGGATACAATGGCCGCCGGCATGATGGACTTTGGCTATCTGACCCAGGTCGGCAAGATCGTCCTGCTGGACCTCGTCCTCGCCGGGGACAACGCGGTCGTCATCGCCCTTGCGGTGCGCACCCTACCGCGTCGCCAGCAGTTCTGGGGCCGGATCTGGGGGACGTTCGGGGCCGTCGCGCTGCGGCTGGCGTTCATCGCCGTCGTGACCTGGTTCCTCAAGATTCCCCTGCTCCAGGTGGGCGGTGCGCTGATGCTCATCTGGATCGCCCTCAAGCTCGTCCGACAGGCGGAGGGCGGCGGCGGCGGCCATCAGGTGCGCCAAGGCGCGTCGTTGTTCGCCGCCGTCTGGATCATCATCGTGGCTGATGTCATCATGAGCCTCGACAACGTGCTGAGCGTCGCCGGCGCGGCGCACGGCGACATGCAGCTGGTGGTGTTCGGCATCGGGCTGTCGATCCCGATCGTCATCTGGCTCAGCGCAATCCTGTCCACGCTGATGAGCCGCTTTCCGTGGATCGTGTGGCTCGCGGCGGGCGTTCTGGGCGAGGTGGCAGGCAAGATGATCCTCGATGACGTCTGGATCGTCGAGCGATTCGGGCACCCGGAGTGGGGCGTGCACGTCGCCCTCCGGGCTCCGCTGTTCGTGCTGCTCGCGGCTGCCGGCTGGTGGTTCGCCCAGGGACAGTCGAAAGTCTCCGAAGAGGCGTCGTGATGGCCCAGGACCTTCGCTCGTTCCTCGACCTGGTCAAGCGGACGTGGCCGGCCGACTTCCAGGTCGTGTCGCGGCCCGTCGATCCGGCCTACGAGATCACGGCGCTGGTGGCCAAGCTCGAGAAGGAGGGACGCCGCCGCCCGGTGCTCCTCTTCGAGAACGTCAAGGGCACCAGCTTCCCGGTCCTCACCAACCTGCACGCCAGCCGCAGCCGGCTCGCCGCGGCCATCAACGCCGCGCCCGACCAGATGCTGCCGACCTACCTGCGCGCGATGGAACGGCCGGTGGCGCCGCGCGTGGTGGCGACGGGCCCGGTGAAGGAGGTCGTGCGGCGTGGCGCCGACGTCGACCTGGGGATGCTACCGCCGATCGTCCACCACGAGCGGGACGCCGGCGCCTACCTCACCGCGGCCATCTCGTTCGCCAGGGATCCCGCCAGCGGCACCTGGAACTGCGCCTACAACCGTCTGATGATCCAGGGCCGCGATCGGAGCTCGATCCATCTCACACTCGGCAAGCACCTGTGGGAGTTCTACAAGATCGCCGCGGCGCGCGGCGAGTCGCTGCCGGTGGCGTTCGCGATCGGCGTGCACCCCGCCATCGCGCTGGGCGCGCTGGCCATCGGCTCCATCGACGAGGACGAGCGCGCGATCATGGGCGCGCTGCTGGGCGAGCCGCTCGAGCTGGTGAAGTGCGAGACCTCCGACGTCCTGGTGCCCGCCCACGCCGAGGTGGTGCTGGAGGGCGAGATCCTGCCCGAGGCGCGCGTGGCCGAGGGCCCGTTCGGCGAGTTCACCGGCTACAGCCTGGGCGAGCGCCAGCGCGAGATCGTGCGCTACACGGCGATCACCCACCGGCGGGACGCGATGTTCCAGG
>JBGPZN010000608.1:0-2205 GCA_041493815.1 Methylomirabilia bacterium | reverse complement strand
GCGGGCGTCGCGCTGCAGCTTCAGGAAGAGCGCCTGGTGGCGGACGTTGGGCGGCACCGTCATGACCTGCGCGTAGCCCAGGCGGACCAGCTCGGCGTTGGTCATGGTCTCGCCGACCCACACGTACGCGAGCAACCGTCCGTAGCGGTCGCGCGATTGCACGTCCAGCTCCAGCCGCACCCGCTTGCCCTCGACCAGCCGGCGATTCACCGCGTGCGCCGCGCGGCCGCCCGGCTCCTCACCCTTGGTCGGGTGGTGGACCTCCGGCGTGTTCACACCGATGTAGCGCACCTTCTCGACCCGGTCGCTGAGCCGCACGTGCACGGTGTCGCCGTCCACCACGCGGACGACGACGCCATCGAACGCGGCGGGAGCCTCGGCGACGGCGGGTGCGGCGCCGAACAGGAGCGCGACCAGCAGCACGAACGCACGCAGCACACACTCACGGTGTCACGCGCTCCGCGGCGATGTCAACGAATGGATACGCGCCTGAGCAGGGCGCGGAAGAGAGAAACGGAGGAGTGAAAGTGTGAGGTGTGAGTCAGGTGAGGCGGACGAACGCGTAACCCAGTGTGGAGAGCTGGCCGACGAGCTCGGCCTTGCGGCGGCGATCGCTCTGCCGCCGGTTCTCCCGCGCGCGCTCCTCGCTCGCCGCGCGCTCCGCGTTCGCCGCACGCTCCTCATTCGCCGCGCGCTCCGCGTTCGCCACGCGTGCTTCGTTGGCGGCTCGTTCCTCGTTCGCCCGTCGCTGGCCCTGGCGCCGGTCGACGATCACCGTCACCTCGGACTCCGCGGAGAACTCACGGGAGAGGTAGAAGAAGAGGTCCGGTTGCTGGCGCGAGACGATGAAGAGGTGCTTGACCATGAGCGCAGTTTGACTGATTCCTCGACGAGCGTCAACGTTCTCGGAGCCTCCGCAGCACGCGCTCGGCGTCCCGCGCCTCGCGCGAGGGGCGACGGCTGGGACCGCGGCGCGGTCGCGCCGCGCTGTCATCGTCGTCGTCCTCGTCAACCTCGGTAGGACCGGTCGCGGCTTCGATGAACGCCTCGGCGCTGACCGCCACCGAGCCGCTCCGGCGAGCGGAATCTTGCACGGCACGATCGGAACTTACGACGACGGCGCCCTCGCGCAGCGTCCCCGCCAGCCGTCGGAGCACGTCATCGGCCGTCTCGGGCGGCCGCGAGAACATCACCTGCACGCGGCCTGGGCTGGGCGCGCCACCGGTTCGCCGTGCGCCGTCGAACACGATCGTAAAGGTATCTGACACTCGCGACGCCACACGCGCCAGGAGCATCACGAGCGCCGCGCGTCCGGCCTCCAGGCCCGCGGCCTCGTGCGCGTGCAACTCGGGGTCGCGCCGGATCACGTTGTAGCCGTCGATGAGCCACCGCATCAGCGGTCAACGGTCGTCGTGGCGCAGCGGCAGCGGCAACGAGCGGCGGGCGAGGAAGCGGTCCAGCCCGGCGCGGCCCTCGTCGGAGACGACCAGGCGCCCGAACTCGCGCGCCTCGGCGGCCAGGCCGGCCACCACCCCCTGCGTGAAGCCGAGCCGCACGAGGTCGAGGATCGCGCGGGCCGGGGCCGCGCGGGGCACGCGCGCGTGGTGGGCAAGCAGCCGCTGGATCTCGGGATCGCGCTCCACGTTGGGGAAGGCCAGTGTCCCTTCCTCGGTCAGCGGCGACCACAGGGCGCCGGTAAACTCGCCGAGCGCGATCCGCCGCGCCGTACCCAGCGCGTGGTCCAGCGCGTCGGCCGGCGCCACCTCGTCGACGACGCCGAGCGCGACCATGCGCTCGGCCGGGCGCCGGCGGCCGTCGAGCAGCACTGCGAGTGCGTCGATCAGCATGGGAAACATCTGGCCGCCGCCCGTCCGGGCCCGGCGCGCGGCCAGGCGCGGCAGCATCTGGGTGCCGCCGAAGCCCGGGATGACGTGCAGGTTGATCTCCGGCTGGCCCAGCTCGGCCCGGCGCGAGGCGATGCGATACGCGCACGCCATCTGCAGCTCGTTGCCGCCGCCCAGCGCGTAGCCGTCGACGGCGGCGATCACCGGTGCCGGCAGTCGCGCCAGCCGACCGAACAGCCCCTGGGCGCGTCCGGCGAGCGCCTCCACCGCCTCGGCGCGCGCGAACGCGCGGAGCTCGCGGATGTCGGCGCCGGCCACGAACAGGTGGCCGCCGCCCGTGAGCACGATGGCCATGAGGTGC
>JBGPZN010000508.1:0-2716 GCA_041493815.1 Methylomirabilia bacterium | reverse complement strand
TGCAGCGCGCCGTGCAGAGCGCGCTCGCCGTCGTGGCCGCCGAGCCCGTGGCCGCGCGCGTCGCCGCCGCCCAGCGGCTGATCGAGGACGCCCGCGCGCTCGGCCTGCGCTTCGGGCTGTGGCAGGCGCAGAACCGATTTTTCGAGACCTGGCGGGCGCGGCCCGAGGCCCGGGCGGCGCTGGCCCCGCTCGGCGCCGCGCTCGGCTTCAACCTGCCGGCGGAGCCCGCGTGATGCGCGTGCCGCTGGCGACGTACCGGCTGCAGCTCGGACCCGGACTCACCTTCGATGCCGCCGCCGCCCTGCTGCCCTACCTCGAGCGGCTGGGCGTGAGCGATTGCTACACCTCGCCGTTCTTCGAGACCGCGTCGGACGCCAGCCACGGCTACGACGTCAATGACCACAACCGCCTGCGCGACGAGCTGGGCGGCGAGGCCGCGTTCCGGCGCTTCGCGGCCGGGCTGCGCGCGCGCGGCATGGGCCTGCTGATCGACCTCGTGCCCAACCACATGGGCATCGCCAAGAACCGTAACGCGCGCTGGCGCGACGTGCTCGAGCACGGCCCCGCCGCGCCGTCGGCCGTGTACTTCGACGTCGACTGGGCGCCAGTGAAGGCGGAGCTGGCCGGCAAGGTCCTGCTGCCGATCCTGGGCGAACACTACGGGGCGGTGCTCGACTCCGGACAGCTGAGGCTGACGCTCGACGCCGAGGGCTTCAGCGTGCGCTACTACGAGACGGTGCTGCCACTGGCGACGCGCTCGTGGGCGCGGATCCTCGGCCATCGCCTCGCCGAGCTGAAGATCAAGCTCGGCGCCGAGCACCCGGACCTGGCCGAGCTGGAGTCGCTGATCGCCTGCTTCACCACCATCCCCCCCGGGGGCGAGAGCGATCGGCAGGCCGGACGGAAGAAGCTCGCCGCGCTCCTGACCGCCTCACCGGCCGTGCGCGCCTTCGTCGACGACAACGTGCGCATCTTCAACGGCACGCCCGGCGACCCCCACAGCTTCGACATCCTCGACGGGCTGCTCGACGACCAGGCCTACCGGGTGGCGAACTGGCGGGTCGCCGGCGAGGAGATCAACTACCGCCGGTTCTTCGACATCAACGAGCTGGCGGCGATCCGGATGGAGGCGCCCGAGGTCTTCGCCGAGACGCACCGCCTGATCTTCCGCCTCGTGGGCGAGGGCATCGTCACCGGCCTGCGGGTGGATCACCCGGACGGCCTGTACGCGCCTGCCGAGTACTTCCGCCGGCTGCAGGAAGGCTGCGCCCGGGCCCGGGGCGGCGAGGGCGGCGACGACTTCTACGTGGTCGCCGAGAAGATCCTGGCGCCGGGCGAGCACCTGCCCGAGGGCTGGGCGACGGCGGGGACGACGGGCTACGAGTTCCTCAACCTCGTCAACGGCATCTTCGTCGACCGCGCCCAGGCCCGGGCCCTGGAGCAGATCTACGCGCGCACGATCCGCGTGCGGCCGCCGTTCGCGGAGGTCGTCTACGCGTGCAAGCGCCTCATCATGGAGACCTCGATGGCCTCCGAGGTCAACATGCTCGGCCACCGTCTCAATCGGATCTCCGAGAAGCACCGCTCCTCGCGCGACTTCACGCTCGGCAGCCTCACCACCGCCCTGCGCGAAATCATCGCGGCCTTCCCGGTCTATCGCACGTACATTGGCGAGAGCAGCGACGGCAACCGCGACCGCGAGTACGTCGCCCGCGCGGTCAGCCAGGCCAGGCGGCGCACACCGACGATGAACGACTCGGTCTACGATTGGATCCAGGACGTGCTCACGCTGAAGTTCCCCGAGTGGGCCGGCGAGGCGGACCGCCAGGAGCGCCTGGACTTCGTGCGCCGCTTTCAGCAGATCACCGGCCCCATCACCGCCAAGGGCTACGAGGACACCGTGCTCTATCGCTTCAACCGGCTCGTCTCGCTCAACGAGGTCGGCGGCGACCCCAGCCGCCTGGGCACCTCGCTGGCCGAGTTCCACGCCGAGAACGTCGAGCGCCACCGCCGCTCGCCCCACGCGCTGTCGGCCACCGCCACCCACGACACCAAGCGCGGCGAGGACGTGCGGGCGCGCATCAACGTGCTGTCGGAGATCCCGGCCGAGTGGCGGGCGCGCCTGGCCGCCTGGCGGCGCCTGAACCGCAAGCACCACACGATGGTCGACGGCGCTCCGGTGCCGGGCGCGAACACCGAGTACCTGATCTACCAGACGCTGGTCGGGGCGTGGCCGATCGGCGTCGCCCGGCTGCGCGACTACCTGCTCAAGGCCGTGCGCGAGGCCAAGGTGCACACCTCGTGGACCAATCCCAACGCGCGCTACGACGAGGCGCTCGCGGGGTTCGCCAAGGCCATCCTCGACCCCGACCGATCGGCGGCGTTCCTCGAGGACCTCGTGCTGTTCCAGGCCCGCGTCGCCCACTTCGGGGCGCTGAACTCGCTGGGCCAGACGCTCGTGAAGCTCACCGCCCCCGGCGTGCCGGATTTCTACCAGGGCAGCGAGCTGTGGGACCTCAGCCTCGTGGATCCCGACAACCGACGGCCGGTGGACTGGGCCGAGCGCACACGCCGGCTGGACGAGCTGCTGGCGGCGATCGCCGCCGCCCCCGATCGGGCCGCGCTCGCGCACGAGCTGGTCAAGAGCTGGACCGACGGCCGCGTCAAGCTCTTCGTGATCCACGAGGGCCTCGCCGTTCGCCGGGCCCACCGCGCC
>JBGPZN010000391.1:0-3714 GCA_041493815.1 Methylomirabilia bacterium | reverse complement strand
GCCGAGCTGGACGCGCGGCTGGCCGAGGCGATCGCCGCGATGGAGCGGCGCGATTTCGCCGCCAGCGAGCGTCTGCTGACGGCGCTGATCGAGGCGGCGCCGCAGTGGGCCGAGGCGTGGAACAAGCGCGCGACCGTGCGCTACCTGGCCACCGACTACGCCGGCGCCATCGCCGACTGCCGCGAGACGCTCAGCCGCACGCCCCACCACTTCGGCGCGCTGGCCGGACAGGGGCTGTGCCACATGGCGCTCGAGGAGTATGGCCCGGCGGCCGCGCTGTTTCGCCGGGCCCTCGAGGTCCATCCGCACCTCGATGCGGTGCGCCAGAACTTGCGGTCGGCGCTGACCGAGGTGGTCCGGAACAACTGACATTCAATGATAGGCTGGGGCCCGCCATGACGAACCCGCAGGAGGCGATCTCTCCCGGCGCGCTCGCCGCGCTCATGACCTCGACGGCCCCGCACGCCGTCCTCGACGTCCGCGAGCGCGGCGCCTACGAGCGGGGCCACATCTTCCGCACGACCGCGCTGCCCCGCCGCCTGCTCGAGCGGCGGCTGCCGGCGTTCGTCCCGGCGCCGGCCACGCCGCTCGTTCTGGTGGACGCCGACGGCGACGCGCTGGCCGCGCGGGCCCGCGCCACCGCGCTGGTCATGGGCTACCGCGACGTGCGCGTGCTCGACGGCGGCCTGACCGCCTGGCGGGCGACAGGACGGCCCACGGTGCAAGGCATCAACGTGCCGAGCAAGGTCTTTGGCGAGCGCGCGCTGCGCGACCACAAGACCCCGCAGATCACGCCGCGCGAGCTGGCCGACCGCATCGCGCGCGGCGACGACATGGTGATCGTGGACTCGCGCACGCCGGAGGAGTACGCGCGCGGCTGCGTGCCCGGGGCCATCAGCCTGCCCGGCGGCGAGCTGGTGTTCCGCATCACGGAGCTGCTCAGGCGCCCGGACCAGCCGATCGTCGTGCACTGCGGCGGCCGCACGCGCTCGTACATCGGCGCCGAGTCGCTGCGCCGCATGGGCTTGCCGAATCCGATCGTCGCGCTCGAGAACGGCACGATGGGCTGGGAGCTGGCCGGCCTCACGCTCGAGCGCGGCGCCAGCCGCTGGCCGCCGCCCGCGACCCCGCGCAGCCGGGCGGCGGCGGCGCTGGTCGCCAAGCGCGTGGCGGCCGAGGACGGGCTGCGCTTCGTGTCAGCCGACGAGGTGCGGGCGCTGCTCGCCCACCGGAGCGACCGCAACGTCTATCTGCTCGACGTCCGCACCCGTGAGGAGTACGCGACCGGCCACATCGCCGGCGCGGTGTGGGTCCCGGGCGGGCAGGCCGTGCAGGCGACCGACGAGTGCATCGCGGTGCGGGCGTCGGCGATCGTCCTGGCGTGTGACGGCTTCGCGCGCGCGACGCTGACCGCGGCGTGGCTCACGCGCATGGGCTTTCCCGACGTGGCGGTGCTCGCCGGCGGCCTGCCCGCGTGGGTGGACTCGGGTGGCGCGACCGAGGCGGGGCATCCAACACCGGCGCCGTTCGGTCTCGACGCCGCGCGCGCCACCGTGCCCGCGATCCCACCCGACGATCTCGGCGATGCCGCGATCATCGACGTGGACCAGAGCGACGCCTACGCGCGCGGCCACGTGCCCGGCGCGACCTGGGCCTGTCGCAGCCGGCTGGAGGACCACGTTGCGATCCTGGCGCCGGACCGGGCGCGCCCGGTGGTGGTGACGTGCGGCGACGGCACCGCCTCGACGCTGGCCGCCGCCACCCTGCGCGCGCTCGGCTACCAGGTCCGCGTGCTGGCGGGCGGCACCCGCGCGTGGGAGGCGGCCGGCCGCCCCGTCGAGCGCGGCGCCACGCGCCTGGCCGACGAGCCCGACGACCTCGTGCCCAAGCCGTACGAGCGCGGCCGCGCCGCCATGGAAGCGTACCTGGCGTGGGAAGAAGCCCTCGACGACGAGGGCACGAGCCCGGTGCCACTCATCCCCAACGAGGCGAGCCTGTAATTGATATGGACCCCGTCGTCACGACCGACTGGCTGGCCAAGCACCTGGGCGAGTCCGACCTGCGCGTGGTGGACGGCACCTGGCACATGCCGCAGGCCAAGCGTGATGCGCGCGCGGAGTTCGAGGCGGCGCACGTGCCGGGCGCGACGTTCTTCGACATCGACGCGATCTCCGACCGGAGCACGACGCTGCCGCACATGCTGCCGCCCGCCGCGCAGTTCGGGACGGCCGTCGGCGCGCTCGGCATCGGCAGCGGCGACCGCGTGGTGGTCTACGACGTGCGCGGCGTGGTGAGCGCCGCCCGCGTGTGGTGGACGTTCCGGGCGTTCGGTCACGATGCGGTGGCGGTGCTCGACGGTGGTCTGAAGAAGTGGCGCGACGAGGGCAGGCCCCTCGAGCGCGGGGTCGCCTCGCCGCGACCCGCCACCTTCACGGCGCGCCCGCGGCCCGAGCTCGTGCGCAACGTGGAAGCGATGCGCGCCAACATCGGCAGCCGCGGCGCCCAGGTACTCGACGCCCGCACCGCGGGCCGCTTCGCCGGCACCGAGCCGGAGCCGCGCGCGGGGCTGCGCGGCGGTCACATCCCGGGCAGCCTCAACCTGCCGTACGAGACGCTCTACGAGCCCGACGGCACCCTCAAGTCGCCGGACGAGCTGCGCGCCGCCGTCGCGGGGGCCGGGGTGGACCTCGGCCGGCCGATCGTCACCACGTGTGGCTCGGGCGTGACGGCCTCCGTGCTCGCGCTGGCGCTCTACCTGCTCGGCCGGCGTGACGTCGCCGTGTACGACGGCTCCTGGAGCGAGTGGGGCGGCCGGGCCGACACACCGATCGAGACCTAGCCCGAGCGAGACCGAAGGAGGCGGCCATGTCCTACTCCCTGCAAGACTTCATCGGCGACCTCGACCGCATCACGCGCGCGGAGACCGACCCGCACACGATCACCGAGCGCGCCGCGCCGCTGCTCGGCCGCCTGGTCAAGAGCCGCGAGGGCATCCCGCCCGAATACCTGCGCTCGCCGGCGGGCCAGCGCGGCCGCTACATCCTCCACCGCTCGCCCCGGTTCAACGTCACCTCCGTGGTCTGGCGTCCCGGTGACCGCGCCGGCGCCCACAATCACGAGACGTGGGGCGTCATCGGCGTCATCGACAACGAGATCGAGGAGACGCGCTACCGCGTGACGGAGACCGGCGCCGGGCGCGCCCACCTGGACACGCTCCGGGTGATGCGCCACGGCCCGGGCGCCGTGTCGCGGCTGGTGCCCGGCGACGAGATCCACGCGATGTACAACCCGACCAACCGCGACACCGTCGAGATCCACGTGTACGGCCGCGACCTGTTCGGCCTCACGCGCCGGGCGTGGGCCGAGGACGGCAGCGAGAAGCCGCTGGTGAGCCCGAAGTACCTCAACTGCTGAGCGGCCGCCTCAGCGGTCAAAACACCGCGTACAGGTGGTACCAGGGCCCGGCGAGATGTTTGATCCTCGTCTTGCTCCGCCCTTTGGGCGTCGGGCCCGGCACGTAGGCGAGTCCGCATTCATCGATGACCCCGCACCCATCGGACATGAACCGAACCTCTGCTGGATAGACGTCGACCCGGTGGACGGGGAACAGTCCCAGCCACGTCGGTGTGGCGAGTGTCTTGTCCGACAGCGCGATCCGGGCGGCGGCCTCGAGCGCTGGCTGGCTGAGGTGGAAGCGGAGGCGGAAGAGGGGAT